>JAFLJP010000140.1 GCA_022712945.1 Gammaproteobacteria bacterium
CACCACCCACAAAGAACAGTGCAAACAGCACCAACAGGGTGGTTACCGAAGTCATAATGGTACGTGATAGCGTCTGGTTCAGAGAGACGTTAGTCACCTCTTCGGTAGTTCCGGTACGAATAATACGAAAATTCTCCCGCACCCGATCAAAAACTACGATGGTATCGTTCAGCGAGTAACCGATGACCGCCAGAATAGCAGCCAGTACCGTCAGGTTAAACTCAATCCCCAATACAGAAAATACACCCAATGTAATCACCACATCGTGCACCAGCGCCGCCACAGACCCCAGTGCAAAACGGTACTCGAAACGCAGTGCCACATAAACAAGTATGCCTGCCAAGGCAAACAGCATGGCCAATGCGCCATCCTCGGTCAGTTCTTTACCCACCTGGGGGCCGACATACTCAACCCGGCGCATTTCGGGTGCCTGATCGCTACTTTCCTCCAACACCTCCATCACATGACCACTCACCTCGGCGTTGCTCAGCTCGCCTCTTGGTGCCAGTCGCACCAATATATCCTTGGAGGTACCGAAATGCTGGACAATAGCATCATCAAAACCATTGTTACTGAGCGCGGTGCGCACTTTGGTCAAATCAACCGGCTCCTGATAACCCATCTCAATCAGGATGCCGCCGGTAAAGTCGATACCCAGCTCAAGACCGCGTGTCGCCAGTGAGGCAATAGAGATGGCAATTAATAGCAGTGAGAAGATGACCGCAAGCTTTCGCTTACCCATAAAGTCAAATTCAGGCACTTGTTTAAAAATTTGCATATTGGCGGCCTTTAAATCGAAAGCTTATTAGTCTTACGCCCACCATAAGTCAGGTTAGCGGCAGCACGAGTCACAATAATTGCGGTAAACATGGAGGTCAAAATACCAATACTCAGGGTGATGGCAAATCCCTTGATTGGGCCAGTACCAAAACCGAACAGCACCACCGCCGCAATCAGGGTGGTGATATTTGCATCCGCAATGGTAGAGAATGCCTTGTTGTACCCGGAATCAATCGCTGCTTGAATCGCCGTCCCGGCCCTCAGTTCCTCGCGTATTCGTTCAAAAATCAGTACATTGGCATCAACGGCAATGCCCACGGTCAACACAATACCGGCAATACCGGGCAGCGTCAGGGTCGCCTGAAGCATCGACAACAGCGCCACAATCAATACCAGATTAAGCGCCAACGCCAGATTGGCAAACAGACCAAAACCACGGTACCAGAACGCCATAAACAGCAGCACCATCGCAAAACCAAGCACTACCGACATAAAGCCCTGATCGATATTATCCTGACCCAGGCTTGGACCGACGGTCCGCTCTTCGACAATCTCGATCGGTGCGGCTAGTGCTCCAGCACGCAACAGCAGCGCTAAATCACGTGCTTCTTTGGTACCGTCCAGCCCTGAAATCTGAAAGCGTTTGCCCAGTGGCTCACGAATACGGGCAACGCTGATCACCTCTTCCACGGTGCGCTTCACTTTGACTTTTTCACCGTTTATTTTGCGTGTTTCACTCTTCACTTCAATGAAGACCACTGCCATCAACTTGCCAACATTCTCTCTTGTGACATCACTGAAAATAGTGGCACCCTTGCCATCTAGTGTAATAAATACCGCCGGTGAGCCGGTGTCAGACTCCATGCCGGAGGAGGCATCAATGACATGATCACCGGTCAACATGACTCGATTTCTTAATAAAACCGGAGCACCATTACGCTCGTAATAGAGCTTCGCTCCCGGTATCGGACGACCCGCCACTGCGCGCTCTACATTACCCTTATCGGAGACCATGCGAAATTCAAGGGTTGCAGTTGCACCCAAAATCTCTTTCGCCCGCGCCGTATCTTGCACACCAGGCAGTTGAACTACAATTCGATTCTCGCCCTGGCGCTGAATAACCGGCTCTGCAACACCCAGTTCATTCACACGATTTCTAAGAGTAGTGATGTTTTGCTGAACCGCCATGACTTCCGCTTCAGAGATAGCACTATTTTTCATGGTGGTAAACAGGAAGAAAGCACCCTCTTTATCGATATCGTCGAACTCCAGTTCGTTATAGGCGAGTCGTAACACCTCACGGGCCTTTTCGCGATCTTCCGCTTTACGCAGTTTGACCATCACTCCTGCACGCCCTTTATGTTCATAGTGCTCAATGGCTAAATAACGAATTTTCTCTTCACGCAGCTGGCTTCGGTAGTCACTAACAAAGCGCTCATAGGCCTGAGCCACCGCTGCATCAGTATCCACCTCCATCAAAAAATGCACCCCGCCGCGAAGATCAAGCCCCAGATACATCGGTGAGGCACCCAGTGATCTCAACCACTCGGGGGTCGCCGGGGCCAGATTCAGAGCAACAATGAAATTACTGCCCAGATGATCCGAGAGGATATCTTTAGCGGTAAGCTGACTATCTTCATTTTCAAAGCGCATTAGCAAGCCACGTTCATTCAACACCATGGAGTTTGCTGCAAGCCCGGCCTGCTTCAGCTGGCGCTCTACTCGCTCAACAAAGCGAGTGTCCAGCACTTCATCACGGCTTGAGCTGATCTGAATTGCGGGATCTTCTCCATAGAGGTTTGGCAAGGCATACAGCCCTCCCACCACAATCACTATCGCAATTAAGAGATATCTCCATCCAGAATATCGGTTCATGCTTACCACTCGTATCTATAAGAAGGCACCTCAAAGAGGTGCCCTGGGGTTATTCAGCTGATTTAATTGTGCCCTTTGGCATTAAGCTGGCAATGTACTGCTTCTGCAACTTCACCTGGGTATTAGTGGCAATTTCAACGGTGACAAACTCATCACTAATCGCCACAATCTTGCCCAAAATACCGCCATTGGTTACCACTTCATCGCCTTTGCCCAGCGTAGTTAACATATTTTTATGCTCTTTAACCCGTTTGGATTGTGGGCGAATCAGGAAAAAATAGAAGATCACGAACAACAGAACAAAAGGGATCAGGCTCATCAGTGAACCCTCTGTGGAACCTGTGGCGGCGGCACCTTCTGCCATCGCATCTGAGATAAAGAAACTCATTTTTTACCCTCTATATTTTATATTTAAAATCACAAAGCGCGCTATTATTACATAGCCGGTACAGTTTGTCCGCGTTGCGCATAAAACTCTTCTACAAAGCCCGCAAGGCGCTGCTCGGCAATCGCCTCCCGAAGCCCTTGCATCAACTGCTGATAGTAGTAGAGATTATGAATGGTATTCAGGCGAGCACCCAAAATCTCACGACACTTATCCAGGTGACGCAGATAGGCACGACTGAAGTTGCGACACGTGTAACAGCCGCACTGCTCATCCAGCGGGTTACTATCGTACTGATGAACCGCATTACGGATTCTCACCACACCACGACGGGTAAAAAGGTGGCCATTCCGCGCATTACGGGTCGGCATCACACAATCAAACATATCGACCCCCCGGCGTACCGCCTCAACAATATCTTCAGGCTTACCCACCCCCATCAAATAGCGAGGTTTCTGCTCCGGCATTTTCGCTGCAGTGTGGTCAAGAATACGCAGCATATCTTCCTTGGGTTCACCCACCGAGAGGCCACCAATGGCGTAGCCATCAAAATCGATCTCACTCAACCCCTCAAGTGACACATCACGTAACGCCTCATACATTCCTCCCTGCACAATACCGAATAGCGCACTGGGGTTCTCGGCATGTGCTGCTTTACTGCGTTTGGCCCAGCGCAGCGACAGCGTCATTGACTCCCGCGCCTGTTCATAGGTTGCCGGATAGGGCGTGCATTCATCAAAAATCATCACGATATCAGAGCCTAACGTGCGCTGAACCGCCATTGACTCTTCGGGCCCCATGAAGACTTTATTGCCATTCACCGGCGATTGGAAAGTAACCCCCTCTTCGGTAATTTTTCGCATCGCCCCCAGACTGAACACCTGGAAACCGCCCGAATCGGTCAAAATCGGCTTTTGCCAAGCCATAAAGTCATGCAGATCTCCGTGGGCCTCTATCACATCAGTACCAGGGCGTAAAAAGAGATGGAAGGTGTTCCCCAGCACAATTTCGGCCCCGGTGCCCTCCAGCTCCTCCGGTGTCATCGCCTTCACTGTGCCGTAGGTTCCCACCGGCATAAAAGCCGGGGTTTGAATGGTGCCACGGGGAAAACTGATCTCGCCACGACGTGCCTGGCCATCGGTCTGTTGCAATTCAAAACTCATAATCGACACTAAGCTGTTTCCCCTCTCACTGCCCGTGCCGCAGCATTCGGGGTAATAAACATCGCATCACCGTAACTAAAAAAGCGGTATTTTTGCGCCACTGCATGTTGATAGGCCGCCATGATCGCTTCATGGCCGGCCAACGCACTCACTAACATCAATAGAGTGGACTCCGGCAGATGAAAATTGGTCAGCAGCCCATCAATACAGTTAAATTGGTAACCGGGGTGGATGAAAATATCGGTCTCTCCCTGGTAGGGCTGTAACTCACCCGAGCGCGCCGCACTCTCAAGACTGCGCACACTGGTGGTACCCACCGCAATCACCCGCCCACCCCGGGCGCGGGTGGCTGCCACCTGCTCCACCACCTGCTGGCTCACCTCTAAATATTCATGGTGCATTTTGTGATCACGAATATCATCTGCTCGCACCGGTTGAAAAGTGCCTGCACCCACGTGAAGCGTGACGTAAGCGAATTCAATCCCCTGCTGTTGCAGTGTATCCAGTATCGCCTGGTCAAAATGCAACCCGGCAGTGGGCGCGGCAACAGCACCGCGTTTGTTCTGATCGGAAAATACCGTCTGGTAACGCTCCCGATCCTGCGGCTCATCCGCTCGGTCGATATAGGGTGGCAACGGCATGTGACCATGGGCTTCAAGCTGTTCGATTACATTGAGATCACCAAGAAAACGCAACTCAAAAAGTGCCTCCTGTCGCCCAACAACCTCGACCTCAATCCCGCCCTCAAACAACATACGGGCCCCGGCTTTGGGCGATTTACTCGCCCGCAGATGCGCCAACACTCTCTGTTTATCCAGCACTCGCTCAACCAACATCTCTACCTTGCCGCCACTCTCCTTATGCCCGTGCAGACGAGCCGGAATAACGCGGGTATTATTAAACACCAGCAAATCACCCGGGTTCAGTAGCGTAGGAAAATCACGAAACCGCTGATCAAGCACCCGCCCGCTCTCACCCGAGAGATTCAACAAGCGGCTCGCGCTACGTTCAGCCGCCGGGTGCTGGGCGATCAATTCAGTGGGCAGATGGTAAAAAAAATCACGTCGTTTCATGGGCGGGGATATTACCATCTATTGCTTGCCGTTTAAAAAAATTTGCTTATAATAGCGCGCACTGGCAGAGAGGTTCTCTCCTAGCAACTTAATTAAGGCTCCCTGGCGGAATTGGTAGACGCAGGGGATTCAAAATCCCCCGCCTTCGGGTGTCCCGGTTCGAGTCCGGGGGGAGCCACCATATACTTGTTTTAGGGAATCCTAAAACACCGATAAGCCCACGTTCTAGCGGACTTCATCACGACCTTGTCAATGCACCAAAGCGCATCTCTCCATCTTTAAAGTCGACTTCGATAATGTCACCTTCACCAAACTCACCTTTCAATATCTGCTGCGCCAGTGGGTTTTCGATGTAGCGCTGAATGGCGCGCTTCAGTGGTCGTGCGCCGTAAACGGGGTCGAAGCCCGCATCGGCCAGATTACTCAGCGCCGCGTCGCTCAATTGTAGGGATATATCACGTTCAGCCAGACGTTGGCGTAGATAATCGATCTGAATATCAGCAATCGTTTTGATCTGCTCTTTGGCCAACGGATGGAACACCACCACATCATCCACGCGGTTGATAAACTCGGGGCGGAAATGTTGCGATACCTCGATCATCACCTTTGCTTTCATTTCAGCGTAATTTTGCTCACCGGCACACGCCTGGATCTGCGCACTTCCCAGATTGGAGGTCATCACGATGACGGTGTTACGAAAATCCACTGTACGCCCGTGACCATCAGTCAGGCGACCATCATCCAGCACCTGCAACAGGATATTAAACACATCGGGGTGCGCCTTCTCCACCTCATCCAGCAGCAAGACAGAATATGGCTTGCGACGTACCGCTTCGGTCAAGTAACCCCCCTCTTCGTAGCCCACATAGCCGGGTGGTGCACCAATCAAGCGGGCAACCGAGTGTTTCTCCATAAATTCGGACATATCAATCCGCACCAACGCCTCTTCGGTATCAAACAGAAAACCAGCAAGCGCTTTGCACAGCTCGGTTTTACCCACCCCGGTCGGCCCCAAAAACAGGAAAGAGCCGTTGGGTCGATTGGGATCAGAGAGCCCGGCTCGGGAACGGCGAATCGCATCAGAGACCGCTTGCAGTGCCTCTTGCTGGCCCACCACCCGGTTGCGCAGATTATCTTCCATGTTCAACAGTTTTTCACGCTCCCCCTCCAGCATTTTGGAGACCGGAATGCCTGTCCATTTGGAGACCACCTCGGCGATCTCCTCATCCGTCACTTTGTTACGAATCAATCGAGTATCACTCATCTCGGTCTGAGCGGCCAAATCCAACTGCTTTTCCAATTCAGGAATACGGCCATATTGCAGCTCTGACATGCGGGTCAGATCACCCGCTCGGTGGGCGGTCTCCAGCTCAATTCGTGCCTGCTCCAACGCCTCTTTTATGTGCTGGGTTCCCTGCAAGGCGACCTTCTCTGCCTTCCACACCTCTTCCAGCTCAGAAAACTCCCGCGAAAGCTTGATGATCTCCTGCTTAACATCCGCCAGACGGCGTTTCGAAGCACTATCACTCTCTTTAACTAACGCTTCATGCTCAATTTTCAGCTGAATCAACCGGCGCTCCAAGCGATCCATATTCTCTGGTTTGGAGTCAATCTCCATGCGAATGCGGCTACCCGCCTCGTCAACCAGATCAATCGCCTTGTCGGGCAGCTTACGGTCGGAAATGTAACGGTGCGAAAGAGTGGCCGCTGCGACAATCGCGGGGTCGGTAATATCAACGCCGTGGTGTACCTCATACTTGCCCTTAAGCCCCCGCAAAATCGCAATGGTATCTTCCACCGAAGGCTCGTTGATCAACACTTTCTGGAAGCGGCGCTCCAACGCAGCATCTTTCTCCACATATTCACGGTACTCATTCAGGGTGGTCGCGCCAATGCAATGCAACTCACCCCGTGCCAGTGCCGGTTTCAACATATTACCGGCATCCATCGAACCTTCCGCTTTGCCCGCGCCCACCATGGTGTGCAGCTCATCGATAAAGAGGATAATCTGCCCTTCATTTTTCGACAAATCACTCATCACCGCCTTGAGGCGCTCTTCAAACTCACCGCGGAATTTGGCACCGGCAATCAATGCTCCCATGTCCAGAGAGAGCAGCCGTTTGCCTTTCACGCCTTCGGGCACTTCACCATTAACAATGCGTTGCGCCAGACCTTCAACAATCGCGGTTTTACCCACCCCTGGCTCGCCAATCAGCACCGGATTATTTTTGGTGCGACGCTGTAGAACCTGTATCGTGCGCCGAATTTCATCGTCACGACCAATCACCGGGTCTAACTTACCCTGCTCTGCCAGCTGCGTCAGATCGACCGTAAACTTCTCCAGCGCCTGGCGCTGCTCCTCGGCGTTGGGGTCACTGACACTCTCACCGCCACGCATCTCATTGATGGCGCGCTCAACGCCCCCTTTTGTCGCACCACTTTCACGCAAAACCTCACCAACACGGCTCTTATCCTCCACCGCTGCCAAAACAAACAGTTCACTGGAGATATACTGATCTTTTCGCTGCTGTGCCAACTTGTCACACACATTGAACATGCGCGCCAAATCGTTTGATAGATGAACCTCACCCTGGGCGCCCTGCACCTGCGGCAGACGGTCAATCGCCTCTCCCAGCGACGAGCGCAATGCGTTCACATTCACGTCACACTTCAACAACAGGTTGCGCATCGCACCACCCTCCTGATCAAGCAGTGCCACCATCAAGTGAAGTGGTTCAATATATTGGTGATCACGACCCACCGCCAGGCTTTGAGCATCACCCAACGCCATTTGAAATTTAGTGGTAAATTTATCGGTTCTCATGCGTTTTATTCCTCGAAAGCCATTTGCTACTTACCTATTAATAGGGTGGCAATCAGACGACTTCAAGGTGCATTAAGATTTTTAGGTAAAAAACTTAGTGAAGCAATGCACTACACGCATCTCATTCCATTACTCATCTCTCCACGTTTTATGTTAGATTCTTTTCTCTATTCACATCTGACTGGCCTTTTTTCTACTCCGCCCAAGTTATGCACTTAATTGGCTGAATCCAAGCTCTCTCAACTCCAAATGGATTCAGGTCGGAGTCCCTAAAGTAGGGACATCTAGTCAGAATGGCGCACTAGAGATCATCGTCACTAACTTGGCATGCACCATGAATGAGCAAACCTTAGCCATTGCGCCTAAATTTCAGAAGCGCTCTGGTAACATCAAATCACTTCGTGAGTTCGCGGATACGACGCTTGAGCGACATAGTGACGATATTTATGGGAAGATTGAATTCTACCTATCGCTGATGGATGAGCCTTTGCCCCGCAAAGTATGGAAGGCGGGGAAGCTGGCTACATTGAGATTATTTGAACTCTATAATATCCACATGTCTCGCCACTTAGCTGGCGAAATAGAAGATAAGGTGTGGAGAGGAGATGATCGTAGTCGTTGCCTATCATTTTTAACCCTACGAGCCTCTTGCAAAATCCCACAGAGCAGCGGGTTTATTAGCGCTTGATGACAAAAAAGAAAGTACCTGATTCATTTTGGTAAAATAAGCTTGCGACTTCAAACCAATAGAATCATTAACATAGGCTAAGACCCCGTGA
>JAFLJP010000009.1 GCA_022712945.1 Gammaproteobacteria bacterium
TTTCTAGCGGTCACTCGAGGGGTGAATGTCTAGGAGCCTGTCCGAGAATAGATAGGCCTACTGCGAAAGCGTGTTTTTTGCTCATTTTCCCGCCAATTTTCGTTAAAGGGAACAACCATTCGCCTCAAATTGTCGAAAAAATGAACTAAAAATCACACTCTCTCGCTACGACCTCTATTCTCGGACAGGCTCCTAGTGGCCCTGCACCTTGGCTATGGATGACGAAAAATGCAGGCAGCGGTGAGACCGTAATAAGAGACCCTCTCTATGTGTTTGCTGTAAGCACTTTACTTGGCAGTGACGATGACAGGCGAAGTATTCGATTTTGTTAACGGGCTTTTCGTTTGGTTCTTCAAAGGGCCGAAAAAGACGGCTATTGCCTATTGACAGAGAAATGGCTCATATGTGTTTTACCTTGAATATTGCCCAATCAGATGCTTTGATGTGTATGCTTAGCCTTTATTATACACATTCTGGAGTGATAAAAATGCGTACAAATATAGTAATAGATGATGATCTTATGAATGATGCTATTCGCTTAACTGGAGCAAAAACGAAGAGAGAAACAGTTGAAATAGCTCTTAAGCTATTGATTGAAATAAAGAAGCAAGGAAGCATTAAAAAATTACGTGGTAAATTAAATTGGGAGGGCAATTTAGAAGACATGAGGCTTAATAAGTGATTTTTGTTGATTCCAGTGTATGGATTGATTACTTCAATGGCAACATAACCGAAGAAACAAACAAGCTGGATTCCATCCTTGGCTCATCACCTGTTTGTATAGGGGATATTGTGCTTGCTGAAGTGTTGCAAGGCTTCAGGAATGACAAGGACTTTAATACAGCCAAAGAATTTTTAAGCTCCTTAATCATTGTTAATGTACTTGATACTTCAACCGCTTTTAAAAGTGCAAATAATTTTCGTATACTTAGAAAAAAAGGCATTACAGTCAGAAAAACCATCGATGTGATTATTGCCACCTACTGCATCGACAATAATATTCCATTACTCTATTCAGACAGAGATTTTATTCCTTTTCAAGAGCACCTAAATCTGAAAAACCCCCTTATTTACTGATACAAAACAAACTATGCAGATGACTGTCGGTATGAATTTACCTTAATTTTTCTCCAGAAATAATTGGGGTCAGAGTAAAATAAAATATGGAATTCTGAAAGAAGTGAGGAGGGTCGCCCAAAAAATGGGGTAACTAATGAACGAAAATGATCGATTGGCTTTAATTTTACTCTGCCCCCAGTTCCAGGGTCTTCGTGAGCTGACAGCCGTGTTAGCTCATTGTCTAGAGTCAGGTAGCGTAGGCCCTGTTCTGCGAATTGGCGTACAAGGGTTGTTTTGCCGGCTTGGCGCGGCCCTGCAAGCAAAACCACTGGCGTGTCCAGTAAGGCTTCAGGGAATGGTTGTTCCCTTCACAAGAAGCACAACGCAGCTATGGAAGCAGACAAAGCAACCCGTCTACTCGCATCACATCATTTTTTCGTCAAAAAAACAGCACCTCGACTTCATTAACCGCTATAGAAGCCGATGTTGATGGCTTTATAGCGTTATTACTTCGTTTAATTATTTGTTTTTAAATGAAAATTAATGAGTGGCGCAAAATTTGCATTTTCATCACAAGTCTAATGGAGAATAAGTTATGGCAAAGCCAGAAGAGCTTGATTTGGCAGATAAGGGCGGAAAAGGTGGCTCCAAGAAAATCATCCTGATCGTGGTGTTGGTGTTTGTCGGGTTGTTGGCGCTGGTGGGTACGATGGTCGGCACTTTATGGGCGCTGGGTATTTTTCCTCCACAGCACGGTGAGTCTACACAAAGTGCTGCTGTTGAGGAGGAGGCTCCGGTTGAAGAGGTTAAGGCTCAGGCCATCTATGTAAAGGTAGACCCACCGTTTGTGGTTAATTTTGATGGGCAGGGCAAGGCGCGTTTCTTACAGGTTGTGATGGAGTTTATGGGGCGTGATGAGGCTGAACTGGAAGATGCTCAGCACCATATGCCAGCTATCCGCAATAAGATGTTGTTGCTGTTGAGCAGTCAAAGTTATGACGTGTTGAGTACCACGGAAGGTAAAGAGCAGTTGCGGCAGCAGGCGCTGGCGGAAGTGCAGGCGATTCTTGAGCTCGAAGTGGGTCACTCTGCGGTTGAAGATCTCTATCTCACCAGTCTGGTCATGCAGTAGGAATGAACGATGTCGGCTAACGATTTACTCTCACAAGACGAAATTGATGCGCTGTTACACGGCGTCAGCGATGGGGATGTTGAGACGGATAATATGGCTGATGATGGTCAGCCACACAATTATGACTTTACCTCGCAGGATCGTATTGTCCGGGGTCGGATGCCGACCCTGGAGATGATCAACGAACGATTCGCCCGCTTTTTTCGTTTTAGCATCTTCAATATGTTGCGTCGCTCGCCGGAGATCACCACCAGTGGTGTGGAGATGATCAAGTTTGGTGAGTATGTTCACAGCCTCTATGTACCCACCAGTTTGAATCTGATCAAAGTAAAACCACTGCACGGCACCGCGCTGTTTGTGATTGACCCGAAACTGATTTTTATCCTGGTGGATAATTTTTTTGGTGGTGAAGGGCGTTTTCATGCACGAATTGAGGGGCGTGAATTCACCCCCACCGAACAGCGCATTACCCATATGTTATTGCAAAAAGCGTTTGCCGATATGCAAAAGTCCTGGGCGCTGGCGATGGAGGTGGAGTTTGATTACCAGAGCACCGAGGTGAACCCTCAATTTGCCAATATTGTCAGCCCTACCGAAGTGGTGGTGGTGAGTAAATTTCACGTGGAGCTGGATGGCGGCGGTGGTGATTTCCACATCACCATGCCCTATTCGATGCTGGAACCGATTCGTGAACTGCTGGATGCCGGTGTGCAGAGTGACCGTTCAGAGCGGGATGATCGCTGGACCGATGCGTTGCGCGAAGGGGTTCAGGATGTGTTGGTGGAGTTGGATTGTCCAATGACCCGGGCAACCATGTCGCTGCGGGATGTTGTTGAATTGAAAGCAGGTGATGTTATTCCGATTGAAATGCCTGAGTTCCTGACCAGTTACATTGACGGCTTGCCGATGTTTCGCGGTCAGTATGGCAGCCATAAGGGTAACTTGTGTCTGAAAGTTGACGAGATGATCTTGCGCCCCGAACAAAAACAGAGCCTAAAGCCAGGAGATAAAACCGATGGGTGATGATAAAGACCAAGATGAAATGGCCGATTCTTGGGCCGCAGCCCTTGATGAGCAATCCAGTGACGGTGGCGAAGAAAGCACCGAGGGAGCTGAAAGCAGTGGAGAAGAGGGTGGTGATGCCTGGGCAGATGCACTGAGTGAGCAGGCCGAGGCGGAAGCGGCACCACTGCAAGAGATGACGGAAACTTCAACCTTTTCATCCCAGGAAGGGGATGTGAACCTGGATATGATTCTGGATATTCCGGTTGATATTTCCATGGAGATTGGGCGCACCAAAATCAGTATTCGTAACCTTCTGCAACTGACACAGGGTTCGGTGGTTGAACTGGATCGACTGGCGGGAGAACCCCTTGATGTGATGGTCAACGGCACGCTGATTGCCCACGGTGAGGTGGTGGTGGTGAATGAGAAATTTGGTATTCGCTTGACCGATGTCATCAGTGCCACTGAGCGTATCAAACGGTTGAAATAACATGCCCATGCTTAAATCAATTTTTTCTATATCAGTGATACTGACCGCCGCACTTTTTCCACTGCTGGCGATGGCAGGTGGAGAGGCGGTTGCGGTTGAGCCTTCTCCTCCGGAGGGGGTGTTGAATCCGGGTAGTGCCATCCAACTGATTCTTGGCCTGTTTGTTGTTCTGTTTCTGATTGTGGCCAGCGGCTGGTTGTTTAAACGGTTTGGGCGATGGCAGGGAGGCTATAGTGATCAGCTGAAAATTGTTGGTGGTCTGGCGGTGGGTGCCCGTGAGCGGATTGTTTTGGTGCAGGTGGGTGAACAGCAACTGCTGGTTGGTATTGCGCCGGGTAATATTCGCACCCTGCACGTGCTGGATGAGCCGCTACCTGAAATGGGCTCTGCTGGTAAAGGTGGGCCGTTAACTGAAAAGTTTGCCACCATTTTGAAAAAACAGCGTAACGGATGAGTGGCTGATTAAATGAACTCCCTGTACCAAAATAAAATAGCACTGTTTTTTCTCGCCATTGCCTTTGTTGTCCTGCTGTTTCCTAGCTTGTCTATGGCGGCGGATGGCGTTCTGCCTGCAGTGACAGTGACCGATAACCCCGACGGCTCCAAAACCTACTCCGCTACCCTGCAAATTCTTTTCCTGATGACCATGCTCAGCCTGCTACCGGCAGGGCTGATTATGATGACCTCATTCACCCGAATCATTATCGTGCTGGCGGTACTACGACATGCGATCGGTTTGGCACAGTCGCCCTCTAACCAGGTATTAATTGGTCTAGCACTGTTTTTAACCCTGTTTGTGATGGCCCCGGTGTTTGAAAAGGTGAATGAGGAGGCGGTTCAGCCTTACATTGCCAATGAAATTAATCTTCAACAAGCGATCACCGCCGGGAGTGGGCCGTTTCGTGAGTTTATGATGAACCAGACACGGGATACGGATATCGAGGCATTTGCAAAAATTTCCGGCACCGAATATATCGCCTCGCCAGAAGATATTCCCTTTACCCTGCTGCTGCCCTCTTTTGTCACCAGTGAGCTAAAAACAGCGTTTCAGATCGGCTTTATGATTTTTTTGCCATTTTTGATTATCGACCTGGTGGTCGCCAGTGTCTTGATGGCGATGGGGATGATGATGCTCTCGCCAATGATGATCTCACTGCCGTTTAAATTGATGCTGTTCGTTCTGGTCGATGGCTGGGTGCTGATTATGGGCACCCTGGCGGCGAGCTTCTACGTATAAACCCGAATAACTCATAATATTTTCGAGATAGGGGGAAAGATGACACCTGAAACCGTTTTAACCATTGGTCGCCATGCAATTGAAGTGGCGGTGCTAATGGCGTTGGTGCTGCTGATCCCTGGGTTGATTGTCGGTCTGCTGGTGGCGGTGTTTCAGGCGGCGACACAGATCAATGAGATGACACTCAGCTTTGTGCCCAAGCTTATCCTGACATTTATGGTGCTGTTGTACGCCGGGCCATGGTTGTTAAATATGTTGATTGATTACACCCGGGGCCTCTATATGAGCATTCCCTCAATCATTGGTTAAATGAGACAGGTTCCAGCATAAGTGGATACACGAATGAAAAAGGTTAAAATCCACCTGAACTGTGTTGATAAGCGGGTGAGTAGTTCGCTATTCTCTGCGTTTATCGCCTCATTCAGGCATATTTTTCCACATTTTTATTTGGCGCCCCGCTTATGCAGGGATCTCTAAATACCGTGCACTTTACTACGCCAGAGTTAACCGCGATGGTTGGTGCTTATTTATGGCCTTTCTTTCGCATTGCGGCAATGTTGATGTCGATGCCGCTGATCGGCACCCGCACGGTACCCAAACAGGTGCGCCTCGGCTTTGCCCTAGTCCTCACCCTGATTATTGCCCCCCTTGTACCTGAAGTACCCCAGGTCAACCCCTTCTCCCTGGATGCACTGCTGATTATTATTCAACAGATTTTGATTGGTGTTTCGATGGGCTTTGTATTGCAATTGGTGTTTGCGATTTTCCTGGTGGCAGGACAGGTCATTTCGATGCAGATGGGGTTGGGTTTTGCAATGATGGTTGACCCCCAATCGGGTACCAGTGTTCCCGTGTTGGGGCAGTTCTTCTCCATTATGGTGACACTGGTCTTTCTGACTTTGGATGGTCACCTGCTGTTGATTGAGATGCTGGCCAACAGCTTTCATACCCTGCCTATCGCACCCTCTGGTATCTCTTCTGATGGATTTTGGTTGATTGCATCGTGGGGGCGTGAGATGTTTTCTGGGGCTGTTTTGGTCGCGTTGCCAGCGATTGCTGCACTGCTGTTTGTGACCCTGACACTCGGGGTGATGACACGTACCGCACCGCAGTTCAATATTTTTGCCGTGGGCATTCCAATTAGTCTGATCTGGGGGATGATGATTATTTACGTCATTTTACCCGGATTGATCAATCAGATTGATGATCTGTTTCTGGGTGGTTTTGAGTTGATCAGCCGCTTGTTAGGCGGTGCCTGATAATGGCTCAGGAAGATAGCGGCGAACGCACCGAGGAACCCACCTCCAAACGATTAACCGAGTCCCGGGAGAAGGGACAGATTCCGCGATCCCGCGAATTGAATACCCTGATGCTTCTTCTAGCCAGTGTGATGGGGTTGTATATGCTGGGTGAGGGGATTATTGCTGAGCTCGTTTCTATATTCAAAAATACCTTTCAGATCAGTCGGGATGAGGTGTTTGATGGGATGGTGCCGCTGGTTTTGTTGAAAAGTGTGCTCACCGATGCGTTGCTGGTGTTAGCGCCATTTTTTGCACTGCTTTCCGTTGTGGCAATTATCTCCTCGGTGATGCTGGGTGGCTGGAGCTTCAGTGTGAAATCGCTTGGCTTCAAGGTTGAAAAGATGGACCCCATCAAGGGTATCGGGAGAATGTTTGGTGCCAAAGGGTTAATGGAGTTGGTTAAAGCACTGGCCAAGTTTTTTCTGGTGGCAACGGTGGCGGGGGTCTTGTTGTGGTCGCAGATGGAGGAATTTCTTCAGCTGGGTTCACAAGCAGTTAATGTGGGGATGGCACACTTTGTGGATATCCTGTTTTGGACGATGCTGATTTTGGTGCTCTCTCTGATCGTCGTTGCCGCGCTTGATGTCCCTTTTCAACTGTGGGATCACAAACGGCAGCTTAAGATGAGCATGCAAGAGATCAAGGATGAAAATAAGCAGACAGAGGGCAGCCCGGAGATGAAGGGGCGCATTCGTCAGCTGCAAATGGAAGCGGCACAACGGCGCATGATGCAAGATGTACCAACGGCTGACGTGGTGATTACCAACCCGGATCACTATGCGGTTGCCCTCCGTTATGAGCAGGAGGAGAGCGGTGCGCCCAAGGTGGTTGCCAGTGGTGTTGATCTGGTGGCACTGCAAATTCGCGGTATTGCCAAAGAGCATAATGTGCCTATTGTCGAGGCACCGCCTTTGGCGCGGGCCATCTACTACAGTGCCGAGATTGGGGATGAAATTCCCGAAGGGCTTTACGTTGCGGTCGCCAAAATTTTGGCTTATGTCTACCAGATTGATATGTACCAGCAACGGCGAAGTGGTAAACCAACCTCATTGAAGGAGAGTGACTTGCCTATTCCTGATGATTTACAACGAGATTGATTGTTGATGTTTGAGTTAAAAAAAATCACTCAATTCCTGAAGCAGGTGATGTCCAATGGTCTGGGCGCGCCACTGTTATTGCTGGCGATGCTGGGCATGGTTGTGATACCGATGCACCCGCTTATTCTGGATGCACTGTTTACCTTCAATATTGCACTGGCACTGCTGGTGCTGTTGGCGGCGGTTTATGTGAAACGGCCACTCGATTTTGGTGTATTTCCTGCTGTTCTGCTTATCGCAACCTTGATGCGTTTGGCACTGAACGTCGCCTCAACACGTATCGTCTTGCTGGAAGGCCACACCGGGACGGACGCCGCAGGCCACGTGATTGAAGCGTTTGGTGAGTTTGTTATTGGGGGGAACTATGCGGTTGGTATCGTGGTGTTTTCGATATTGGTCATCATCAATTTTGTGGTAGTCACCAAAGGGGCCGGGCGGATCTCAGAGGTGAGCGCACGCTTTACGCTGGATTCGATGCCAGGCAAGCAGATGGCAATTGATGCCGATTTGAATGCCGGTATGATTGATGCGGATACCGCTAAATTACGTCGCTCCGAAGTAGTACAAGAGGCTGACTTTTATGGCTCCATGGATGGTGCTAGTAAATTTGTCCGGGGTGATGCGATTGCGGCAATTTTGATTCTCTTTATTACCCTGATTGGTGGCTTGGCGATTGGCATGGCGCAACACGACATGCCCTTTGGTGAGGCGGTGCATAATTTCAGTCTGCTGACCATTGGTGACGGTTTGGTGGCACAGATACCCTCGCTATTGCTCTCTACTGCTGCCGCCATTGTGGTGACACGGGTCTCCTCAGAGCAGGATATGGGTGGGCAGGTGTTTGATCAGCTGTTGCAACCGAAGGCGTTGGCAGTGACATCCGGGATTTTGACAGTGATGGGTTTGATTCCGGGCATGCCTAACCTGGCTTTTTTAAGTTTAGCCGCAGTGTGTGGTGGTGCCGCTTACTGGGTGAAACAGCAAAAAAAGCCATCACTGGCAATGGCGTCAGCCGGTGGTGGTGCCGGGCCAACTGCATCACCTGCAGTGCCTGAGCCGGTGGCACCGGAGGTGAAAGAGTTAGGCTGGGATGATGTTCCCCCTGTCGATCTGGTGGGGCTGGAGGTCGGTTATCGTTTGATTTCGATGGTAGACAAGTCCCAGGGTGGTGAGTTGATGGGGCGCATTAAAGGGGTGCGTAAAAAGCTCTCTCAGGACTTGGGGTTTTTAATACCACCGGTGCATATTCGCGATAACCTGGATCTTTCACCCAATGCCTATCGTATTGTCTTGATGGGGGTGACCATTGCTGAAGATGAGGTGTTTCCTGATCGAGAGCTGGCGCTGAATCCGGGGCAGGTGTACGGCAGCCTAAAGGGGGCTGAGTGCCGTGATCCTGCCTTTGGCCTGGAAGCGGTCTGGATTGATGATGGCCAGAAAGAGAATGCCCAGACTCTGGGTTATACCGTGGTTGACCCCAGTACGGTGGTGGCGACACACCTTAGCCACATTTTACAGAGTCATGCCCATGAGCTGCTGGGGCGTGAAGAAGTTCAGAATCTTCTGGATAATCTGGGTAAAAAGTCACCCAAGTTGGTGGAAGAGTTGGTGCCAAATGCATTGCCACTGGGGGCTGTGTTGAAAGTACTGCAAAACCTGCTGGTGGAAAATGTCACCATTCGCGATATTCGCACCATCGCCGAAACGTTGGCGGATTATGCAGTGCAGAGCCAAGACCCCGTCTTTTTGACCGGGGTAGTGCGTGCATCGTTAGGGCGTTCTATATTGCAAAATATTGCCGGACTTGAGTCTGAAATTGAGGTGATGACGCTTGATCCTAATTTAGAGCAGATATTGCAACGCTCGGTTCAACAGGCCGGTGAGGGGGGGATAGAGCCAGGAATGGCAGAAAATCTGCACACCGCACTGCAAGAGCATACCCAACGTCAGGAGTCTTTAGGCAAGCCGGCGATCCTTCTGGTGTCTGCACCGATACGTCCACTGGTGGCTCGATTTGTGCAGCACTCCATTCCTGGGGTTAATGTGCTCTCGTACAATGAAGTACCGGATGATAAGAAAATCAAGATAATTGCGACGATTGGATAGTGCGCTGCTTTCATCGTCGGGATCGGGATAGGAGTTATTCATGAAAATAAAGCGTTATTTTGCTGCCGATATCCGCCAAGCGATTCGTTGCGTTCGGGAAGAGCAGGGGCCGGATGCGGTTATCCTCTCCAATCGCCGTGTTGATGGTGGTGTAGAGATTGTCGCCGCAGTTGATTACGACGAATCACTGTTTGAAGAGCAATCCTCGACACCGGTAAAGCCCTCAGCGCCAAAAGTGACACCCGTCCCGTATCAAAATACCCCTACAGATGTTGATGACCGTTTTCGTGATGATGAATACCACCCCAGCAACCCCGCAACCAAAATAGCTGAGCGCTCTGCGGTGATGAAGCACACAAATAGAGAGCGTGTTGTACCAGCGCAGAACACGGCGGCGCGACGTCAGAAATCTGACGTTGTGCAGCAGAACCATCCACCTCAAATGGAGTGGAGTCAGGACCCGGTGCTGGTCGGCATGAAAAATGAGCTGAGTGAGCTGCGTGGTTTGGTTGAGCAGCAGTTGAGTGGTTTTGCCTGGGGCAATATGGCGCGTCGACACCCGATGCATGCGCGACTGATGCGACGGTTGATGGTATTGGGCTTGAGCGCACAAGAGAGTCAACGCATTGCCATGGCGGTTAATGAAAAGCAGTCGTTCGATCAAGCGTGGCGTTTGGCGCTGACGATCATGGAGCAGAGCTTAACCATCACCGCAGACGATATTCTGCGTGATGGCGGGGTGGTGGCACTGGTGGGTCCCACCGGGGTGGGGAAAACAACCGCCATCGCCAAGTTGGCCGCAAGATATACCTTGCGCCACGGGGCTGATCAGGTGGCGTTGATCACCACCGATAATTACCGCATTGGCGCCCAAGAGCAGCTGCGCACCTTTGGGCAGATTCTCGGTGCCCCGGTCTATGTGGCCAAAAACTACCAGATGCTCGAACAGACCATTGAATCACTGGGTGACAAGGCGCTGGTATTGATTGACACCGCTGGCATGAATCCCCAGGATCTTCGATTAACCGAGCAACTCTCTATGTTGCGTAACGCCGCCCGAGACGTAAAGTGTTATCTGGTGCTCTCTGCCAATAACCAGGCAGCTGGGCTTGAAGTCTCGGTGAATACCTTTGAGAAAGTAGGCTTGCAAGGGTGTATTATCAGCAAAGTGGATGAAAGTACCAGCCTGGGTGAAGTGCTGTCGACGGTGTTGAGTCACCAATTACCGGTCGCCTACATCAGCGATGGACAGCAGGTGCCGGAAGATCTGCACCCTGCACGGGCAAATGATCTGGTGGCACGTTGTGTGGAGATGGCAGAAGAGTATAACCATACACTCCCTGATGAGGCGGTTGAGCTTCAATTTGGGAAGGTGGCAATGAATGCTATTGTCTGAAAAATATGATCAGGCAGAAGGACTTCGTCGAATGAGCAAGGCAAACCCGGTCAGAGTGCTTGCGGTGACCAGTGGCAAAGGTGGCGTAGGAAAAACCAATATTTCGGTGAATCTTGCCGTTAGTCTGGCACAGATCGGTCGACGGGTGATGGTGATGGATGCCGACTTGGGATTGGCTAATTTGGATATAATGCTGGGCCTCCACCCTCAATACAATCTCTCCCATGTGCTGAATGGCCAGCGGACACTGGAAGAGATATTGCTCACCGGGCCTGCGGGTATTCGGGTTGTGCCAGCCGCTTCCGGGGTACAGAACATGGCGGAACTTGAGCCAGCACAACACGCTGGTTTGATCCGTGCATTCAGTGAATTAAGCCATACTATGGATGTGCTGATCATTGATACCGCGGCGGGTATTTCAGATAGTGTGATCAGTTTCAGCAAGGCGGCACAGGAGGTGTTAGTGGTGGTGTGTGATGAGCCAGCCTCGCTGACCGATGCCTACGCATTGATCAAGCTGCTCAGTCGGGAACATGATCTGTTTCGTTTTCGTATTGTCGCAAATATGGCAGGCAGTGCCCAGGAAGGGCGAGAGCTGTTTAAAAAGCTGACCCGGGTTACCGATAAATTTTTAGACGTGATGCTGGACTTTGTGGGTGTAGTTCCCTACGATGAATACCTTCGAAAATCCGTGCGCAAACAACGAGCTGTCGTCGAGGCATTTCCTCGCAGCAAAGCATCAATAGCCTTTAAAGAAATGGCGGTGCGCATTGACAACTGGCCAGTTCCCCGAGGGGCTGGGGGGCATGTCGAATTCTTTGTTGAACGACTAATAGAAGGGCAGCTCTAAAAATGCGTTTTTAGAGCTGCCCAAAAGCAGGAAAAAAACAGTGAAAAGGGGACATTATGAGTGGTGTTGCCATGCCTAAAGCACCGAAGAAAAAGGGTAAAGAAATACCCGATCACATGGTGAAAAAATATGCCACCTTGGTGAAACGAATCGCCTATCACCTGATGGGGCGACTGCCTCCGACGGTACAGGCAGATGATCTGATTCAATCCGGCATGATTGGCCTGCTTGAAGCAGCGCGCAACTATGACGAAACTCAAGGTGCCAGCTTTGAAACCTATGCCGGTATTCGTGTGCGAGGGGCAATGCTGGATGAAATTCGTAAAAATGATTGGGTGCCCCGTTCAGTACATAAAAAGACTCGCATGGTTGCCGAGGTGGTCAGGGAGATTGAAAACCGCACCGGACGCGATGCCCGCGATCATGAAATTGCGGAAGGGCTTGGTTTTACTCTAAAGGAGTATCACAAAATCCTTAAGGACACCGGTGGTCAGCGTATTTTCAGCTTTGATGAAATTGGCCTGGATGGTACATCGCTCTCCGAAACTTATGCCGATGATCGAACCGGGCCGTATGAAGGATTGCAAACGGATGGTTTTCGTAGCCATTTAATGGAAGCGATCTCTGGCTTGCCTGAGCGGGAGCGTCTGGTTATGGGGCTCTACTATGACGAAGAGCTTAATCTACGGGAAATTGGTGCCATTTTAGGGGTCAGTGAATCCCGCGTAAGCCAGATACACAGTCAGGCGGTCATTCGACTGCAAGCACGCCTCACACCATGGACCAAGGGCTAACCCGGATAATTGCTCCCGCTTGTCTATTTCCTGCGCGGGAGCAGGGTGTGCCAGCTTTGACGTTACAGGAAATATCTTTTCAGCTACCTGCTATCATCGTACGATTTTTTCGAAAATTCCCCTGCGAAACCAATATCCTGCGTGCTTCTTGTGCGAATTTGTAAAATATCCGGGATAATTATCAATTAAATAGAAAAACCGCCTAAACTAAACCCGACTATGGGCCGAATAGTAACCCATAGTTTAATACTTCAGATAATGACAAGGTGAGCTTCAATGCCTGCAAATCCTAATATGAAGATCCTTATTGTGGATGACTTTTCCACAATGCGTCGAATCATCAAAAATCTTCTTCGAGATTTGGGTTACAACAACACGGCGGAGGCTGATGATGGCCAAACTGGATTGCCGATGCTACAGAATGGGAGTTTTGATTTTTTGGTAACTGACTGGAACATGCCGGGCATGACCGGGATCGACCTGCTCAAAGCGGTTCGGGCCGACGAAAATCTTGCTAAATTGCCCGTTTTGATGGTGACAGCAGAAGCCAAACGCGAGCAGATTGTATATGCCGCACAGTGTGGTGTGAATGGCTACATCATCAAACCCTTCACTGCGGCAACTCTCAAAGAAAAAATCGATAAAATATTTGAACGCATAGACGGTTAACCGAACGCTTTTATCCCCCTCTTATTTTTAGGAAGACTTTTCAATATGTGTGATTCAGACTCCCACAAAGAGATGCTCTCCATAGCCAAACGACTCGTTGCTGAGTTAGAGGCAGGTAATAATGATCAAGCAACATCATTGGTCGATGAGTTGGCCCACATTCGCGAGGGTGAGCTGTTTCAGGAGATTGGCAAACTGACCCGTGAACTACACAGTTCGATTACCAGTTTTGAAATTGATTCAGAGCTTTGCGATATTACAAAAAGCGATATTCCCGATGCCAAAGAGCGCTTGAACTACGTCATAACCATGACCAACCAATCGGCAAATCGCACGCTGACGGCGGTTGAAAATGCGATCCCTTATTGTGATGCGCTACATGACAAGTCGGTTCAGTTGGGTGCAGAGTGGAAGCGTTTTGTTAATCGCGAAATGAATGCTGA
Source organism: Gammaproteobacteria bacterium (assembly GCA_022712945.1). Classification (GTDB taxonomy): domain Bacteria; phylum Pseudomonadota; class Gammaproteobacteria; order RBG-16-57-12; family RBG-16-57-12; genus JAFLJP01. The sequence continues at coordinate 13,580 of JAFLJP010000009.1, forward strand.
CGAGTTTCGCCAGGTCAGTAAAACCCTTGAAGGGTATCTTGCCGAAAGTGAAGAACAACTGGATGCAGTAAAAGGTGCATTGAACGAAATTTTGATGGCACAGGAGTTCCAGGATTTGACCAGCCAAATTATCAACCGGGTGATCAAGATGGTTGATGATGTCGAATCTCACCTGGTGAATATGATAAAAGCCACCGGTAGTGCGCCTGTTGCAGCAAAAGAAGAGGAAAAGGGTAAGTTGGAGGGGCCACAAGTTCCAGGCTTGTCTACATCTGAAACGGTTAATGGACAGGATGAAGTAGATGACCTGCTCTCTAGCCTGGGTTTCTAATCCGGATATTACTTATGCTTCATACACCTATTCGGGCTAAGGGTTAATTATGCCATTTGATGCTGATGATGAAATACTACAGGACTTTCTGGTTGAGGCCAGTGAGATTCTTGAGCAGCTTTCTGAGCAATTGGTTGAATTGGAACATTCACCAGATGACAGTGAACTGCTCAATACGGTTTTCCGTGGCTTCCATACCATCAAAGGTGGGGGGAGCTTTCTCAGCCTGACCGGTCTGGTGCAGGTTTGCCACAGTGCGGAAGATCTGTTCAACCTTCTGCGTAACGGTGAGCGTTCGGTGACCGCAGAGCTGATGGACGTGGTTTTACGCGTACTTGACGTTTTGAATGATCAGTTTGATGAACTGCGTGCCGGAACAGAGCCATCATTGGCACCGCCTGAGTTATTGCAGGAGCTTGAAGCGGCAAAAACTGAGGGTGGCGCAACAACGGCTGAGGTGCCAGCGGAGGCGGAGGACACACCCGTCGCCCCGGATGTTGCCAGTGAGTCATCGCCATCGGCCGATTCTGATGAAATCACAGATGAAGAGTTCGAAAACCTTCTGGATGTGCTTCAAGGTGGGGGCAGCAATGACGTTGCAACGGCACCCGCAACGGATGACATCACCGATGATGAGTTTGAAGCCCTGTTAGATCAGCTGCATGGCACATCGGGTACTCCCAAGCCGGTTGATGTTGTGGCGACAGCGGCTGCGCCAACAACCGATTCAGATTCAGATGAGATTACTGAAGATGAATTTGAAGCGCTGCTGGATAAAATTCATGGTGAAAGCAGCGCTCCGGCTCAATCCA
>JAFLJP010000142.1 GCA_022712945.1 Gammaproteobacteria bacterium
GCTCGATTATGTGGCGGCAGGAGTTTCTTCAACACTGAGGCTTTACGTTCCTCTGAATAACGGGGCATTTCTAACTCGCTCCGCCCCCTGTCTAGATGATTTATATTTCAGTAGAGGCGACAACTATCCTGACACAGGGGGGTTTTGACAACGTCAGATTCCATTTCGATGCCTCATCAGTGGTTCACTTGCGTTCATCTCTTTTAAACATACCTGACAGGTCATGCCTGCCTTTTCCTCGCTCGCTCACGACCATCACTCTTAATGACAGCCGCAGTAGGGGGTTTGGTTTCCCCATCTGGTTAGCGAAGCCGAGGGGACTTCCCTCATCTTTAGTACAGCATGCTCGATGCTTGCGCATCTTGCTTCATGGCACAAGAACACCACGGAGGTCTGTCCTTCTTAATTTGTTTTGTTATGTTTCATTAACCAATCCCACTTCCATTGCCCTAACTTGATTATCAAAGATTGCCATGGCGGTACTCATTCGTTTAAATCCTATCTTTTTATAAAACCCTTCACTTCCCGGCACTGAATAGAGAATTATTTTTTTGTGTCCCTTTGACAACTCAACCAAGCTTAATACTATTTTTACACCTAACCCTTTTCCTTGATACTCAGGTAAAAGAGCTATATCACAAATATATGAGCAATCCACTCCATCAGCAAGTGCGCGTCCAGCACCAATAAGAGTCACGCTATCATATAGGAAACATTTGTATTTGCTATTGCTGAATACGGTCTTTAAATCTTCTGCTGTTTTATCCCCAAGTGGTGCCTTCTTGTACAAATTAGACATTTCATTCCAGTCGATATCTGCATCGGAATACTTAAACTCTATTTTCAAGCATGCTACTCCTTAGAAACATAACGCCAGCATTAACCGGCAAAACGTAGCGGTGCCTTTTGTGTGCTAGGCTCTTTTAGCATACAAAAGACACTGCGGAGATTTGTCCGAGTTGAATGCTTTTGTTAGAATTTTTTATTCGCTTAACCATGCCTTATTCCATGCGTATCTTATACTACCAACCTGCTCGATAGTTGACCCAAATATGTCGGGTGAACGAATTCTTTTAATCATCTGAACTTGAATTGTTCCTATAAGCTCTTTACGGAGTCCAAAACTTTTTAAAACACCCCGCCTATGGTCTTTGTCGATTAATGAAACTCTCGCATACCCCAAGGGCAGGTATCTCAATACCGAGTAAAACGGTACGTTTTTCCGAGCTTCCTTCAGGGCAACACGTATTAGTTCATTTCCCAGCTCTTTTATATAAGCAGTGGTAATATCATCTTTAGACTCCACGACAACGCTACCATTAAGAACCACTTTCCAGCCATTTCTATGAATGCTTACCGTTCTTGCCTGCATACTTACGCCTTCGTCTTGAATCGTTGTAAGAAGTCGCACACTCGAAAATAGTTTAACTGATAGGAAGTATGTATATATTTTGTGAAATAATTTATGTATTTTTATAAAGGGAACCCAGAATATAAGATCACTTTCGAGAATACCAGCATACCCATCAAAATCAGACACTCTATTATCTCTTCTTTCCCTAAGCGCATTCCCATCAAATGCAGCGAATCCGCTGTATGCTATTGGCGACCGCAATGACAAAAAATATCGATCGTAGCCTGGCGCATAACTCTCAGCAAGAATAGCAGTCCAAACGGATGAGGCCCGGACTTTTTCATAGTCCCTCGTTGATGGGCTAACGAAAATAACCAATTGTGAGTTGTTTTCACTGGCCTCACTATCAAGGCAACCTTCTATTTTCCACCAAGGGGATTCAGTTTGAGAATATAGTTCTTCTAGGAAAACCTGCTTCGGTATTTTTATTGCCAGATCAGTAATGAAAAAGAACTTTTTGTACGCTAACGCTAACCCGTTGCATGTATCTAACAGGCACTCGAACCGACGAATATATTCCGTAGGTTCATTTGATACTGTTTTATTTTTGTCCTTAAACTCTATTTTTCTGTGACTATACTTAACACTACCATGAGCAATTGAGTTTCTAGTGGTATTGCAATATACCTCCGACACGAACGTTTGGTCTATTTTCGATAACTCTTCTACTCGATTGTAAATATCTAAGCCATCGGTTGATTTTCCTCTCCCTAACCGACTGACAAATGCATTCAAATATATGAGAACCCCAAAAACACCTTCAACTAGTTTTAAAAAGGTGGGATTTACTTCACTTTCAGAGAATCTAAAAAAATCGTATTCATCCGTAGGGGCATAAGCGTCATGCCATGTTTTTTTATTTACTTCATCTAGCGATTTAAAGGCCAAATCAATCTGAGAGTGGTTCTCACTTAGAAATTCCACTATGCGCTGTGAATTTTCATCAGAATTCAGAAATTCATACTGAGAATAGAATGACCGTTTACAGAAGAACTTCTCTGGTCGGCCAGAAATATACTTGTACAGTGATATCGGACACTTGTTCAGACTCAAGTTATCATCAAAATACTCACGTCGAACAGCCTCTCTCCTGATTTCTAGAAGAGGTTCCGTAAGTGGGTTTATAATACTAACCGCTAATTCATTCACAAAAACTTTCCAAAAATTCTAACGCCAGCAATGAGGGGCAAGCCGTAGTGGGGATTTTTTTGTGCTAGCTCTTTCAGCACAAAAAAAGCACCGCGGAGGTTTGTCCCTCTCAATTGCTTTTGTTATGTTCAAATTCCCGTTGCAGACTTAATTGCAGCAGTTGCGAGACCAACACCAATTTTTTCAGCTACGCCCATACTCCACTTTCCAGTTTTTGATAGCGCTTCAAAAACTTTAGGTCCATCACCACCCTTTGACTGAACTTCGGCGTCCGCGACTGCGCCAATCTCTATGAAATTTTCGGGTGTTGTTGCTTCGTCATTCATTGAAACTCTTAATTTTTCCAACTGACTTGCAAGTTCATTTAAATCAATTTGACCACCATTATTCTGAACAAACTGATTGAACACTACGTTTTTCGCCTTGGCATACTTACCCTGGGCAGCAACTTGCCCAGCTTCGTATTTATCTCCCATAGTTACCTCATTTATAATAGTTGTCCTAGTATCATCTGAGTATTCACCTGGCGTATCAATATCCGACAAGCAATCTGTATATTTATCTAAGTAATCTTGAGAATATAGATCTAAAGGGTCTTCCTCAAATAGATTTATCTGCTTAGTAACATCATCTACATCTTTATCACAATCTTTGTTTGTTATAATTCTTCGTTGATATTCCCATGGTATGTTACCTATTAGGGGGTATTTCTTGGTTGACAAGGTTATTGTAGGAGTTAGGGTCGCTTGGACTGCACCGATAACATAGTTATCTATAGATGATTTTGAGTTAACTAATGCTATAGCTAAATCAGACTCTCTCAAATGACTATGAGTCTCCCCTGTTAATGGAAGTATTCGTTTATTCTCATCAAAAACTTCAACAGAATACCCCCTATTAATTAAAACCCTCTTTATACCATCGGTTAATTCCGGTTTAATGGTTTTAGTGCCTATCAACACACAATATTTCTGCTTTTCAGAGATTTGATAGTTCGCTATCTGAGACTCTCCTATATAGCCCCTAAATCTTTTTATAGCATGCATATGATCGGGAGTCTCTCGAATAAACGACTGAGAAGAAAATCGTTTAATCATCACACCTACAGGAACAAATCTATTTTCGACATCATGCTCCACAAAAACCAATACAGGCTTCTTACACCTAACAGCCATCGATATCTCATAGAGAATATGTAATGAGGGCCCTTCATCCCTATTAGTCAAGATAGCTACCAAGCCATCAGTAAAATTCAGGTGGCGCTCCAACTTAGCTGAATTAACATCTCCTGAAGGAGGGTCAATACTCGGAATAAAGCCACTCTTTTTCATTAGAGAGGCAAAAAAATTAAAATACTTTGCTTCCCTATCTCTATATCCGTGGGCTACGTATATCGGATGCATATTTGAATTACACTCTATAGTCCTCATTGAACATAACGTTTAAGCTCAGCCGACCAGTACCGCAGAGCGACGATAGGAGCGGCGCGGTACTGGGTCGGCTGGAGCGTTTTGTTAGGCATTTTCACTATTCAAAGTAAGTTATGTTCTGCAAAACTATAATAAGATTCTTCAGAAATCACTAAATGATCTAGCACTTCAATAGTCAAAGTCTTTCCGCCTGCCACAATATTATTTGTAATATCCTTGTCTGCCAATGATGGTTTTAAATTTCCGCTTGGGTGGTTATGCACAAGGATGATTTTTGGTGATTTTTTACGGACAGCCAGACTGAATATCTCAAGAGGATTTACGATAGCCGTCGATATACTCCCTAAACTTACTAACTCTATGTAGGATATTTTATTGCTGGTAGCCAAGCCAATAACCCAGAAATGCTCCTTTTCTCTACCAATGCGGCTTTCCCTTAGAAGGATTTGCTGCATAATTGAATATATATCTTCTGGCGAGCCTATCTCAATTTTTTGATCTTTTGTTAATCTTACATTCATAGCTATTTCTTCTCTGCTCCAGATGCCCACAACCTGTAGGTAAACTCAATATTATCAGATAGTGGAAGTTTTAGGTCTTTTCGTATTTCTCTTAATAAACAGGTAAGTGCAGCATCATGCTGCTCGATCGATGTGCCCGTTGCAACTTTCTGAAGCCTTTGAACTGCAAGAATCACTTCAGGAGAAGCAACTAAACCAATAGTATTGCACGCTTTAGCATAATTTCTTTGAGCCTCTGGCGTTGCATCACCTTTAGTTATTCCTGAAATTGCAGAAAAAAGCTCATGATACATCTCAAGTTTTTTCTTTCTCCAATCAGCTTCCCT
>JAFLJP010000109.1 GCA_022712945.1 Gammaproteobacteria bacterium
ATGAACGCACACCTTAAACCCCAAATCCGCCGCATCGGCGTTGCGAATTTTAGCAATAGTCCCGCTATTGCTTGCAATTCGCGCCTGGCTGCAACGAATTTGGGATTCAATCTGCTACGCCCAGAATTAATAGAGGTGCCCTAAATGGAAACATGGGATGTCATTATTATCGGTGCCGGAGCCTCCGGATTGATGTGTGCCATCGAAGCCGGCAAACGTGGTCGACGCGTTCTGGTACTCGAAAAATCAAAAAAATCTGGCAATAAAATCCGTATGTCCGGTGGTGGACGCTGCAATTTCACCAACTATGAGGTGGCTGCCGACAACTACCTGAGCGATAACTCCCACTTCTGTAAATCAGCCCTGTCGCGCTTCAGCCAGTGGGACTTTTTGGCTCTGGTGCAAAACCACCATATCCCCTTTCATGAGCGGGAGCATGGCCAGCTGTTTTGTAATGAGAGCGCCAGAGATATTCTGGAGATGCTGCTGGCCGAGTGTCAGCAGGTGGGCGTCGAGATCCGCCTGAACAGCACTATTAATAAGATTGAACAGCAGGCTGAGCACCACTTTCGGCTTGATAGCAGCCGTGGTCAATTCCACTGCCAATCACTGGTTGTTGCCACTGGTGGGCTCTCTATCCCCACCATGGGAGCCAGCCCCTTTGGTTACCAAATTGCCGAACAGTTCGGCATTAAACTTAAACCAACCCGTGCGGGACTGGTGCCCTTTACGTTACAACCTGATGATAAACAGCATTTTTCCGGGCTATCGGGCATCGCCATCGACAGTCTTGTGAGCCATCCGCAGGCCCATTTCCGTGAGAACATCCTGTTTACCCACCGTGGACTCAGTGGCCCGGCAATTCTGCAGATATCCAACTACTGGCAGGCGGGTGAAACAATACAGATTGATCTACTACCGGATTTTGACCTGCTCACACATCTAAAACAGATGCAGCAACAGCACCCGCAACAACAAATTAAAACTGTATTACAGCAACAGCTACCCAAACGACTCATCGGCACCTTCATCGATAAAGAAATACTGGAGCAGCCGCTGGCCAACAGTCGCTTTGAACAATTTGAGGTGATTACGGAACAACTTAAACGGTGGCAGGTCAAACCCGGCGGCACGGAGGGATATCGTACCGCCGAAGTCACACTGGGTGGCGTTGATACCGATGCCATCTCTTCCAAAACCCTGGAAGCCAAAAAGAGCAGAGGTCTCTATTTTATCGGTGAAGTATTGGATGTCACTGGCTGGCTGGGGGGGTATAACTTTCAATGGGCCTGGGCTTCAGGCTGGTGTGCGGGGCAGTATGTTTAAATTGAGAAAAGCAACTCAGTTCTAATTCATTCCGCTGTTAAACTTTACCAATACCCGTATTTACCACTGAGCAAAAAGTTGAGTCACCAGTGAAAACACAACTACATCACCTAATCACCGATACTGCCAAGCATTACCCAACGAATATAGCGATCAAGCATAAAGAAGAGAGCATTGATTACCACTCTCTTGCTGTGCTCATTGTAAAAGCAGCAGCGGGCTACCAACAGTTAGGACTGGAAAGGTCTGAGCGTGTCGCAATCTATCTTCCCAAGCTCATCGAAACAGTTGCCGCCTGCTTTGGCGTCAGCCACGCTGATGGGGTGATAGTCCCAGTCAATCCCATGCTTAAACCTGAGCAGGTCAAACACATATTAAAGGATTGTAATGCTCGAATCCTGGTGACAACCAGCCAAAAAGCAGCACAGATTGCCGAAGTACTGCCGTCGTGCCATGATCTTCACACTCTGATCACCATTGATAAAAATCCTTTAAACTTCGAACTACCAGGTCATATCAAAATAATCACCTGGAACACCGCTATAAACCTGACAAATAGCGCACCCATCAACCAGAATATTGACAGTGATATGGCGGCTATCCTTTATACATCAGGAAGTACTGGAAGACCCAAAGGGGTTGTTCTTTCTCACCACAACATGATCACTGGCGCTGAAAGTGTTGCCCGCTATCTGAACAATCATCAGGCAGATAAGATTCTGTCACTTTTGCCTCTCAGCTTTGACTACGGCTTCAGCCAACTGACCACCGCCTTTATCACCGGAGCACAAGTGGTTCTACTGGACTACCTGTTACCACGGGAGGTACTCAACATCATTGTTCGTGAGCAAATCACCGGTTTGGCCGCCGTCCCCACACTATGGACTCAGCTTGCCTCGTTAAGCTGGCATAACGAGATCAAGGAGACTCTGCGCTATATAACCAATTCGGGTGGCGCCCTGCCGAACATCACACTGGAGGCGTTACGCAGAGAGCTACCCGAAACTAACATCTATCTTATGTATGGCTTAACCGAAGCCTTTCGCTCGACTTATTTGCCTCCAGATGAGATCGACCAGAAACCCGGCTCAATCGGCAAAGCGATCCCCAATGCTGAAGTTATGGTGCTGAAAGATGACGGCTCCCCCTGTACTCCCGGAGAGACCGGAGAGCTGGTCCATCGAGGCCCACTGGTTGCCTTGGGCTATTGGAATAACCCAGAAAAAACAGCCAAACGCTTCAAGCCTCTCCCTTCGCCAAACGGGGGAGCAACTGAAGAGATAGTCGTCTGGTCTGGTGATAAAGTGCGCATGGATGAGGAGGGGTATCTCTACTTTATCGGGCGGGAAGATGAGATGATTAAAGTCTCAGGATATCGGATCAGTCCAACCGAAATAGAAGAGGTGCTCTACAAAAGTGGATTGATCGGAGAGGGTGTTGTGTTCGGGGTACCTCACCCTGCTTTGGGTCAGGCGATTATTGCCATTGTCACTCCGCAGGAAAATCAGGCAGATACAAGTTCATCCGCACTGAAAAAGCACTGCAAACAAGCATTGCCTGCCTACATGGTGCCTCAGAAAATTATCATTGAAGAAGCCTTACCTAAAAATCCTAATGGAAAAATCGCACGTACTGAGCTATCAAAAAAGTACCGAACTCACTATGAAGAAGTTTGACCTCCCCAGGAGGGGGTTAACGATCACCAAAGCCAACTTTTCGTACCCGGGAAGTAGTGGGTTTATTCATCGCCGTCGGTGAGTTGTTAGCCGAAACAGCTACCTGTTGAACCGTCTCACTCTGGTAAACCCACTCGTTGGTATCGGCCCGGTAGTGCCACCCTTTTTCACCGGTAGCGCTGCTACCCACTAAATCACCTTCATCATGATGGCTCTCTGATTCCAGTATTTTTCCACACTTCTGGCGCTGTTGGCCCAGCTGATGGTTGCCGCGCAATACCGACATGTGATGGTGAGAGAGTGAATCGAAGAGTGACTCGGTTTGTTGCCGGTTCCACTGTACAGACTCCAGGCCCTGGCGCAACACTTTCACCATCGTCGGCAGCATGCCGATCATTTTGGTACGTTCGGCTAAATTCTTCTTGGGTTGTAGCGTCCAGACCAGCTCATCTGTAATCTCCATTGCAAGAATCCAGCGAATACTGCCAAACCCCTCATCCATGTAGATTGCCGCCAGCACTTCCTTCCAGGCATCGTTTAATAGTGAGACCAACTCCTCTGGTAGTGCTGACTCATCAAACCGAATCGACAGCTCTTGGTCAACAATGGCACGAGCACACTCGAGTTCAGACTCATTATAGCTCACCTCACCCCCGGCTTTGCTCGGGTCATAGGCAAACAGATCTTCAATTGGCATTAGTTCCGGTAATGACATTTTCCCACCTTGCAACCTGACGGTTGTCCAATATTTTTGTATACTGCCTATGGTTTCGTCCCTTCCAAAAGATTTTATAGCCATCGATTGCAAGGGTGTGATTTAGGTCACACTAAATGTGGCATAAGGAAGCTCTCACAAACATCATGTCAATAAGCACCTTTCTTCTGATCAATATGAGAACCTTATGAGCGATTGGTCACTGCAACAATCCCGCGAGCTGTACAACACTCCTCACTGGAGTGGCGGCTATTTTGACATTAACGAACAGGGGCATCTTATTGCCCGCCCTGATCAGGAGACCAGCCACCCTGGGGCTGACGTTTACCAGATTGTTAATGAACTCCGTCACTCGGGCCTTAACCTGCCGATACTGATGCGCTTTACCGGTATTTTGCATCACCGGGTAGAGAGTTTGTGCACCGCATTTCAAGATGCAATGAATGAAAACAGCTACCGAGCAGCCTATACCGCCGTCTACCCGATCAAGGTCAACCAGCAGCACTCGGTTGTGCAGGAAATTTTGAACCATGGCGGCGAACGTGTCGGGCTAGAGGCGGGTTCCAAGCCTGAGTTGATGATCGTGCTCGGGCTATCCAATGCCAATGGCGGGGTGATTATCTGTAACGGCTATAAAGACCGCGAATATATCCGCTTAGCACTGATGGGCCACCGACTGGGGCATCGTATCTATATTGTGGTGGAGAAGCTGACTGAGCTGGAGTTGATTATTGAGGAGTCAGACAAGCTCGGTATTGAACCGTTAATCGGGGTGCGAACCCGCATGACCTCAATCGGTGCAGGGAAATGGCAGAACACCGGCGGTGAAAAATCCAAGTTCGGCCTCTCAGCCGCACAGATACTGCACATGGTAGCGCGCCTCAAAGCGTGCAACAAGCTCGACTCACTGCAGTTGCTCCACTTTCATCTCGGCTCACAGATTGCCAACATTCGCGACATTCAGCGCGGCATGCGTGAGGCGGCGCGCAACTACGCCGAGCTGCATCGCCTAGGTGCCAAGATTCAAACCGTTGATGTGGGTGGTGGTCTTGGGGTCGATTATGAAGGCACCCGCTCACGCAGCTTCTGCTCAATAAACTACGATCTGCACGAATATGCCCACAATGTGGTGCATGCCCTCAAAGAAATTTGTGATCAAGAGTCGTTACCACATCCCGCCATCATTACCGAATCTGGCCGTGCCATGACCGCCCACCACGCCATTTTGATTGCCGATGTTATTGATAGCGAAACCACCACCCCGCTGCAAACACCACAGCCCCCTCACCGTGATGATGCACCACTGCTGCACGACCTCTGGTCAGGCCTGCAACAGCTGGGTGGCAACCAACGCTCCACTACCGAGATCTATCACGAGGCGACACACCTGCTCACCGATGCCCATCAGATGTACACCCATGGTCAGTTCAACCTGGCACAGCGGGCCCGCGCTGAGCAGCTCTATTTTGCCAGTTGCGCCAAAGTACGCAGCCTGCTGCGCCCCGATAGTCGCAGCCACCGTGAAATTTATGATGAGCTAAACCAGAAGCTCACCGATAAATATTTTGTTAACTTCTCACTCTTTCAATCGATTCCCGATGTCTGGGCGATTGAGCAACTGTTTCCGATCATGCCAATCCATCGCCTTGATGAACAACCCAGCCGACGTGCCATGCTCACCGACATCACCTGTGACTCCGATGGCCGGATCGATCACTATATTCACAGTGAAGGGGTCGAACCCAGCCTGCCGGTGCATGAGATCAAACCGGGTGAACCTTACCTGCTGGCTTTTTTCATGGTGGGTGCTTATCAGGAGATTCTGGGGGATATGCACAACCTGTTTGGTGATACCAATTCGGTGCATGTGACGGTTAACCCGGATGGCAGCTATCAGTTGAGTGATATGCTGCATGGCGACACCGTCGATTCGGTATTGCGCGGTGTGCATTTTGAACCAGAAGCGTTATTGGCAAGCTATCAACAAAAGATAGCCAACGCCAAACTAAGTGATGAGCAGAGCCGTTGCTTTCAACAGGAGTTAGCCGCAGGGTTAAGTGGCTACACCTATCTGGAGGAGTAGCCCGGCATCATACCGATCAGCTGATCGGCCGCCCGCTGCCCCGATATAATCGCCCCGTCCACCGAAGCAAAATGCCCCTCAATTGTCGCCTCACCTGCAAAAAACAGCCGTTGCTCAATCGGCTGTTGCAACACACTGCGCGCCCCTTCAGAGCCGATGCCATCGTAGCTATAAAGACCACCGATGGCCGGATTGCCTGACCAGTTCTCATGGTAGTGCTCATCCAGCAGCGACGACGCATCACAATCAAAAACCGTGTTGAGCGTTTGTAACAACTGTTGCAAGCGTTGCGGCTCATCAACTTGATCGCCCTCGTCGGCCACATAAAAAACAACCATCACATTCTGCTCTCTATCGGGTACCCAGAAATGGTATCGATCATCGGCATTGATCAACTGGCACAACCCCTTTTTCCAAAAACGCCGCCTAAAGTGCAAAAAGAACACACCACCCTGCCCCATGCCCAGACGGTCAATCGCATCCTGGTGTTGTTGTGCAATCGCCGGGGTAAAGCGGATACACTGCTGCTTAAGGGTGGCCAGCGGTGTGGTGATCACCACCTTATCTGCTATAAACAGCTCACCGTTAGCACAACGAAGATGGATATCCGCACCGCTGTAGTCAACCTCAGTAACAATATGCCCAAGCCGTACTTGGTCAAACTGCGCTGAAAAACACCCCTGTAACAGTTTGGCCAAGGGCTGTTTAAGTGGCTGATTAATTAAATCCTGCTCCACTCGCACTCCGGCGGCCTTAAAACTGTCACGCAGGGGAATAGCGCCCACCTGCCCGACATCGCAGCCCAGTGAACTGCCCAGCAACTGACGAAAATAGTTAGTACTGGCCTCATTCATCCCCTGCTCAACAATCAACATTTCAATGGTTTTTTGTGAATCGCTGTTACGATAAAAGGCGCGGATAAGACGCTTGCTCTTCTGCAAGCTGGGAAGAATGTGAAACAGCGCAAAACGCCAAGCGGGCAGGTATTGACCATTTAGAATAATCGCCACCTTTCCCAGCTTAGATAGCCATTTTCGCTGCTTAGCCTGCTGGTAGAGACCCAACTTTTTATGGTGCAGAAAGCGTGCACCACTATCCAGCGTCAGCCCGGAGAATGGCTGTGACTTCACCCGGCCACCCACATAGTGTTGCGCTTCCAGGTGAATCACCTCATAGCGATCCAGCGGTTGAAGCTGCTTGGCCACACTCAATCCCGCCGCACCGGCACCAATAATAATGACTCGTTGTTTATCCATCACATGCCCTTAAAGTTGAACCCTAATCCCCAGATAGAAACACGTATGCTATGCTCCACTTTTACCATAGTGAAAATAAATATACGCAGTGAGTAGGCAGACAAAAAATACTTATGAAACCAAACCAACAAAACGTCCATCTGCACACCTCGCACCTCAACATGCGTCGTTTACTGATATTGAGGGGAGTCGCCATCAGCAGTTGGTTAATCACCCTGCTGCTGGTCGTTTTTACTCTACATATCGAATCCGGAATATGGCCGCTACTCACCACTCTTGCCGCTTGGGCCGGTTTGTCACTCTGGACATGGTGGCACATCAAACGCACCGAAACCATTGTTGACTCCCGCTTCTTTGTCCAGCTGATTTTAGATGTCGCCATCCTGACCATCCTGCTCTATTTGAGTGGTGGCTCAACCAATCCCTTCACACTGATGTTTTTACTCCCCCTCGTTGTCGCCGCATCGGTGCTGTCGATGCGTTATATCTGGAGTATCGCCCTGCTCACTATCTCCGCCTACAGCTTTCTGTTGTTCAACTACATCCCCTTCATACCACTCGAACACCATATGGGAGGAGACTTCAATGTTCACATTATTGGCATGTGGTGGGGGTTTGTTATCAGTGCCGCGTTGATCGCCACATTTGCAGCAAAAATGGGGCATACCCTGCGTGAGCGGGACCATATTCTTGCAGAGGCAAAAGAGAAAGCGCTACGCGATGAGCAACTAGTCGCCCTGGGCTCACTGGCAGCCGGTGCCGCCCACGAGCTGGGCACCCCTCTGGGTACCATTGCTATTTTGGCTAACGAGCTAAAATATGAGTACGCAGATAATGTAGCGCTCAGTGAACAACTGCAAATTCTGTGCTCACAGGTCCAGCGCTGCAAAGGGACCTTATCCACGCTTTCCGCCTCGGCAGGTCAACTACAAGCTGCCGCTGGGAAGAGCCTGCCGCTGGATGAATATATTGGTGAAACGATTCAACAGTGGCAGAAAATCCGCCCCGGAATATCTCTGTTAATTAACTTGAAGGGCGAACAACCACCACCGCTGCTGCTGGCAGAACAGACGCTGACACAGGCGCTTATCAATATATTTAATAACGCCGCAGATGCCTCACCCAATAACATTGAGATCATGGCGAGTTGGTGCAGAGATCATCTACAGCTGACAGTTTGTGATCGCGGCCCCGGCATTGATAACGATACCAGCGCCCGCATCGGGCGCTCCATCTTCACTACCAAAGAAGGTGACCAGGGTATGGGGCTTGGACTGTTCCTCGCCTATTCAGTCATTCATCGCTTAGGGGGTGAGATACAACTCACCAACCGCGACGGTGGTGGTGTCTCCACGGCCATTACCCTGCCCTTACAAAAATTGCTCGTTTGAGGAGACGCTTTACATGGTTGATGTAATTGATCGTCCATCATTGCTGCTGGTCGATGATGATGAACTCTTTTGCCGAGTCCTGCGCCAGGCACTTGAGCGTCGCGGCTATCAGGTCAGTGTGGCGCATGATGTTATTCAGGGCAGAGAGATCGCCCAACAGAGTCCACCGGAATTTGCGATTGTTGATCTGAATATGCCAGGCCCCTCTGGTCTAGTGATGGTTGAAGCCTTGAAGCGGCTGGATAAACACACCAAGATTGTGGTGCTCACTGGTTATTCAAGTGTTGCCACCGCCGTTGAGGCCGTCAAACTGGGGGCTGTTCACTATTTGACCAAACCGGCGGACACTGAAGAGATCATCAATGCTTTTGGTCGTGAAGATGGCGATACGTCAATGGCGATCACCCAAAAGCCAAAATCGGTCAACCGGCTGGAGTGGGAGCATCTACAAAAAGTATTGATGGATTGTGATAATAATATTTCGGAAGCGGCACGACGACTTGGAATGCACCGCCGCACGCTACAACGGAAATTACAGAAACGCCCAGCTAGGGAGTAATCCCCTTTTCAACAGCTACACGGCTGATATTTTCTGCATTTTCACCACGTTCCGTGTTGTATGTGGTGTAGGAGACCACATCACCCACAGAGAGATCAGCAATCGTGCCGTTTATCACCTTGCTGTAGTGGAAGAAGATATTATCCCAACCCACATCAGGCTTGATAAACCCATAACCATCTTTGATATTAACAATCGTACCACTCAGTGCTTTGCCCGTCACCTCGGCAACATCACCCTCCACCGTACGCGCCAATGCAATGGTCTTTTCATGGTTATCATATTTCAGTTCAACTTGAGGAATATCATCCAGCATTTCGACTAATTTTATGTAGTTGAATTTTTTGTGGGTAAATAACGGATCGCGCTTTTTTAACTCCAAACCAATGGTGGCCAAATTAACCCAGCGATGATTAAAAGAGCTTTCCAACCCTTTCAGGGTCGCGACCACAAAATCACATGCACTCTTTTTATCAGATGCCTGAATAGGCAGGCCACCATTTTCTTCAGAGCGAGGCGTGTATGGAATCACCTTGTCAACAATACGGGTCAGGTCTCTGGAGAGTGTATCGGGCACTGCCAGAATAATAACCTGTTTGCCAATGGCCTTAAGCTCGGCAATCAACGGGATATAATCACGGTCACCCGAGGCCAGAATCAGCGTGTCGATGGTATTATTCTGGAAGAACAGCTTCATCGCTGAAACGGTCAAATAGCAGTCCAGACTCGATTTACCATCTTGCGATAACGGTACAAAAACTGGCTGAATACCATTTCTCTGAATTTCAGCCACCTCTTTAGAGAAGTTAATCCAGTCACCAAATGCCTGTATGGAGGCAATTCGCCCATACTCTTTACACGCATCAACAATTCGCGACCAATCCGGCGTCTCAGCATAACTATTCAACGTTGAATAATGTATGTTTTCCACATCGATAAAAACAGCAACAGACGAATTTTTATAAACTTGTTCCATACGAACTCCACACGGCACGGCCTAGATTGACTCCAGAAAATACCTTATTTTTTGTATCCATAGCAAGCTTTTCCTAAATGTTGGGCACAAAAAAGCCCTCACCTGGAGGGCTTAATCGCCTTGAGAAACAAGGAATCGCTGTATGGTGCCGGCACGAGGAGTCGAACCCCGGACCTACTGATTACAAGTTAATGCCACTTATTAAAAAAATCAAATAGATACAGTGATTTTTTTATTAAAACAGCATGATTGATAACCAGCTATGCCAACGTGCCAGCATTATTTTTTAGGACAAATGCAACTTACAAGGATTTAACAATGAACATCACCTGAATTCGTATGATAAGTGCACAACCTCTGATATCAGCTGAGCATATACCCTGAAAGAAGAACAAGACTCAGGGTTACAATGCAGGCTACGAAACCAAAAGCAAAGGCTACAAATGAGCTACAAACACCTGAGTCTTGAGGAAAGGCATTATATAGAATCCTGAATTCAAGTCATAAGTGCATAACCGGTTAATGTTTTTTCATTAATACTCGTTAGCTCTTCAAAAACCTCATACGGAGTTTTAAATCCCAGGCATTTTCTGGGTTGGCTATTCAATTTGTGTACAGCATCTAAAACTTCTCTTTTTGTCACGTCAATTAACTCCATTGCCTTTGGGAAGTATTGCCTCAACAATCCATTAGCATTCTCATTCTGACCACGTTCCCACGAATGATAGGGCTTGGCGA
>JAFLJP010000061.1 GCA_022712945.1 Gammaproteobacteria bacterium
TCTCAGGCCGAGTTCACTTTTTAGACTGCGAAAGACACTTTCCAAGTCGGTGAGCATGGCATAGGTGCGCCATAATGTCTCTGCATCCCAGGTCAGTTCGTTGATGCGCAGGCAATAGACGCCGGGGGCGGTCGCCCGAGACCCTTCAACCAGCTGTTTTTTCCAACGAATCGTCGTCACTTTTTTGCCGGCCTCATCGGTAATGAGGTCAACTTGATAATACTGACTGCCACCGGCGCTTTTTTGTTTGAGTCGAGCCAGTCGTTCTTGGAGTTTTTTGAGTGATTTTTCGCATCGTGGTTTGGTGAGATTATCCGACATCGTTTGCAGAGCCGTTTCAAATCGCTGCATGGCGCTCTCTAACATGGCGCACTCTTTGGCTTCGCGGGCTTGTGAGTGGCAACGAAGTGTAAAGTGAGGGTATGGTGAAACATAAATATTTAATTCTATGGCTTATGTTCTTGGTAACTATTATCCTCAGTTGGGGTTCGACTACCCAGAATGGTATAGCGATTTCTTAATGAACGTCTTTAAACCAAGTGGTGCTGAAGAAGCTTATGACCTGTATATGTATTCATATTTTATATTTTCTTTATTATTTCGTGCATCCTTGCAACATTATTTTTTGCGATAAAAAAAGTGCTAAGGCGCTCAAGCGGACGTTGAAAAGCCTGATCGTTATATTAAAAAACCAACAACTGTGTAGTCCTTGTGAAATATTTTAGAAAAATGATTGAGCATTATATTCCTGTCAATGATGATGAGTGGGCTTATGCTTGTGGAATATTTGATACAAAGCATATCAAAAAAGGAACAACGGTACATCAAGCAGGCGAAGTGTTTAGTGAAATATGGTTTATTAAAAGTGGCTTAGCTAGGTCATACTTTAGTGATATAAATGGCAAAGACCATACTTGGCAACTCTATTTTCGCGGGAAAAGTAAACATGGTTTAAATCACTTCATGGACGATAGTGTAAGCTTTTATGAAAAATCAGGGTCAATGCTTAACTTTGAAGTTCTTGAAAATTCGGTTTTTTATGTTGCGTCTCTGGAGGAACTTGATAAGTTTATATCACAAGAAAAAAAATGGGAGCATTTAGCGAGAATATGGATACACGACACCTATTTTGCTGCAACATACAAACGTGTGCTTTCTCTTATGTCAGAGACTGCTACCGAAAGATATGATCGTTTACTTGATGAATACCCTTTTATATTTAATCAAGTTAAGTCATATCATATAGCCTCTTATCTCGGTGTCGCTCCCCAGACACTGAGTAAATTAAAAAATGAATCTAGGTGAATGAATTTTAGTATTCATTTGTTTACCATTTGTTTTTTAAATGGAGATTAACAATGAATACCTTTCAAGAATTTAAAAGCCAACATGAACAAAGTAGCCCACTTTACATTGGCAACGTCTGGGATGTAAGTAGCTCCGTGATGCTAGAAAATAAAAACTATAAGGCACTAGGTACATCAAGTGCGGCGATTGCAACATCTTTAGGGTACGAAGATGGAGAAGAAATGAGTTTTGATGAGCTTGTTCAAGTTGTGGAAACAATAACAGCTAGAATATCATTGCCTTTAACGGTTGACCTAGAAGGAGGATATAGTCGAAACCCAGAAGAAATCAGCAAAAATATAATGCGTTTAAATGAACTAGGTGTTGTTGGTGTTAACTTAGAGGATTCCATAGTCATTGACGGAAACAGACAAATTGTTGATGCAACGGAATTTGGCAAAACAATAAAAGAGATAAAAAAATATCTTGCAGAAAAAGGGGCTGAAATTTTTCTTAACGTAAGAACGGACTTTTATATAATGGGCTTAGAGAATCCACTAAAAGAAACACTATTACGCTCTACTCTTTACGAAAAAGCAGGTGCGGACGGAATATTTGTTCCCTGTGTAACTGATGAAGAAGACATTAAAGAGATAGTAAAAAATATAACCGTACCTTTGAATGTAATGACTATGCCAACTCTACCCTCGTTCCAAAAACTGCAACAGCTTGGCGTTAAAAGAGTGAGTACGGGACCATTCATTTATAACAAAGTAAGTGAATATTTTAATAATATGTTAGAAGCGATTGATGAATGTCAGTCATTTAACCCTATATTTGAATAAATATGACTAGTGCAACGTAAATCATAAACATTCTGTAGTGGTTTAATGAAACCGGACACCATTTAAGGTGGTAATCTCACCACTCAAAAAAGGTGTTCTTATGAGTGACAAACGACGTACATTTTCTCCACAACTCAAACAAGAAGCTGCCGCTCTGGTGTTGGGCCAGGGCTACACTTATTCGGCGGCCTGTGAGGCGATAGGCATGGGTGAAAGTGCCTTGCGACGCTGGGTTAAGCAGCTTACAGCTGAACGAAGTGATATCACGCCTAAATCAAAATCATTCACTGCTGATCAGCAACGTATTCAAGCGCTTGAGTCTCAGGTTAAGCGCTTAGAGCAGGAGAAAACGATACTAAAAAAGGCTACCGCTCTCTTAATGTCGGACGATCTGAAGCAGATACGCTGATCGATTCATTAAAGAGGGCAGAAGGCAGTTGTCATCACCGGGTGAGTGCTATCTTTACTCAATTTCGTGGGGCCTCAGTGCACTGGTTCAGTGAAGCTGGCTACTCACACTATAAACTATCCGCTCTTCTTCAGCCTGAGTGTGTTCAGAGAAGTCAGAAAGGCGCTCAAGCAGTGCGGCGACAGTTTTGCGCGATAGCCACGCTTCGCCTAGGGCAATGGCTTCAATTGCTTTCGCCAGAAAGATACCGCAGGTCTCTTGTTCCAGATAGCCTTTTGCGCCGACGGTAATGCCGTCAAGAATCAGCTCTTGATCGGTGAAGTTAGAAATTAACAGTATTTTCCCTGCTTCATTTTTGATATTAGCCATACGAATCAGCCCCAGCGAGACCTCTGCCTGTTCGGCAAAGTCCATCACCAATACCCGGGGCTGTTGTTTTTCAATCAGGGGAAGCGCTTCATGCAAGTGTGCAGAGGAGCCGACAATGCGCACCCCGGCATCCAGAAGCGGTTTTTCCAGCTTGCTGCAAATATCACAAATCATCTCACCCACGATGACAATATCAGTCATACATCACCCTATTACCTGATTAAAAATTAATAAGTTAGCGCTGGCACTGCAACAACAAGCCCAGCATAACTCAATACATTGGCACTAAAGTACATTGACTTGAGGCCAATGTCTGTTTTTGCAAAACAGATTCCTCAAAAAACATAGCTTAAATTTCAATGTTAGCCAAAAAAAGGACCCTGCTACAAAAAGGCAGAGAGAGATAAGGGATGTAGAATTTATTAAAATACCGCCAGAGTTGGTGTACAATTTCGCAATTAGAAACCTTCTACTCAGGGCAAGAAAATGAATATTCTCATCACCGGTGCAAACCGTGGCATTGGTTTAACCTTTGCGAAGCACTATCTGACACAGGGGGCTGATGTTTGGGCCTGTTATCGCAACGACAATCAATCGTTAGTTGCCCTTAAAACAGACAAGCTACACCTCGTTCAATGGGATGTCACAGAGCCCTCCCCCCGGCAAGGCGAGCTACCCAAAACTCTCGATTTTCTGATTAACAATGCCGGTATCTACGGGCCACAAAAACAGGCCGGACAACGCCTTGAAGAGATTAGTGCAAAGGCGATGCTTGAGGTCTTTGAAGTCAACTGCGTCGGGCCGCTACAGGTCACACAAGCCTTGCTGCCGGCACTGGTTGCCGCCAAGGGATCAATCGTTAATATCAGTTCAAAAATGGGTTCATCAGATGATAACAGCAGCGGCAGTTGCTACGCCTATCGTGCCGCAAAAGCGGCACTGATCATCACTTCCAAGTCGCTGGCTATCGACCTTGCGGCCAAAGGTGTGGCGGTTATTACCCTGCACCCGGGCTGGGTGAAAACGGATATGACAAATCATCATGGTGAGATAACAACTCAGGTTTCAGTCGACGGCATGAGTGAGGTTATTCGACATATCAAGCAATACCCAATTGGTGCGTTTGTCGCCTACGATGGTGAGGTCATACCTTACTAGCAGGGTGGGCGAAAAGAGAAGTAAGCGCGGTATTTTAATGAATTCTACATCCCTTACCGGGGAAGAACGAAATGATGCTCGCATCAAGTTAAAACGTCTTTACCCGAAATTTTAAGATATACGGCGTACTAGAAGCCTGTCCGAGAATAGATAGGTCTACTGCGAAAGCGTGTTTTTTGCTCATTTTCCCGCCAATTTTCGTTAAAGGGAACAACCATTCGCCTCAAATTGTCGAAAAAACGAACTAAAAATCACACTCTCTCGCTACGACCTCTATTCTCGGACAGGCTCCTAGTA
>JAFLJP010000037.1 GCA_022712945.1 Gammaproteobacteria bacterium
GGTGTGATCGTGTGAGGTTGTTGAGGTGTCGACGGTGCCACTGTTGAGCAGATCAGCTCCACTGCCGAGGGTAAAGCTGCCATCTTCGTGCATCACCACACTCAGGGGGTGGTCAAGATCGCCGCTGTTCATTGCCTGTGAAAAAACAGCCTGACTGACACTGGCGGTCAGCAGCACTTGACCGCCGGCGGCTTGAATATTGCCACTATTAAGTACGGCGGGGTCCACCCCCAGCTCTTCTTGTAAGATCGCTTCACTGACCCGCACCCCCAGCAGACCACCTTGGTCAAAAGTCAGTACTGCCTGTTTGCCCGCCGCCAGCGCCACCGAACCTAGGTTGGCCACAATCACCCCGTCGTTTTCCACCTGCCGACCAATCAGTGCCACGTTGCCCCCCAGTGAGGCGTTGATCATACCGTGGTTGATCACCGCGCCCTCACTGCCCAGCACCTCATTGAAAATGTAATTGCCGTTCATGAAGTCATCGGGCTGAATCATCAACCCAGACGCGATAATGCCACCGACATTGATCACCGAGGTGGCGGTAAAGAAGATGCCATTGGGGTTGACCAGAATCACCTGGCCATTGGCGTCAATGCGCCCGGCAATGCTGGAACCGTTTTGGCTCAAAATATTGTTGAGCGAGAGGGATGATGAATTGGGCTGAATGTACTGCACCCGTTCGTTGGCATTCAGGTTATAGCTTTGCCAGTCGATCGCCATGTTTTGGCTGGTCTGGTTGATGGTGGTGTTGGTGCCGGATTGGCTGATGCTGCCGCTGCCGCCCACCACCTGACCACCGTTCGGCCCAGCCAGGCTGACCATGCTAGGCAACAACAGTGAATAAAAAGCTGTACGACGCCATACCTTAATGCTGCTCGTTCTGTGGTCACAGTAAGCTGTTGCCTTGCCTGACATATTATCTCACCTTCGGCCCGCGTTGTTACATGACACAGCTGAGTCATTTTTCACAGCTACGTCGGTGCACTTATTTAAAATCACCATCCAGGCTGTACCGTCCGTCAGCTATGGCAAATACCAGCGTATCATCTGTAGTCGCATCGGTACGGGAAGTCGCCAGTCCGGTGTAAGTGCCATTATTAATACTTCCACCACATTCTGTCAGTACTACACTGACACTGTACAAACTACTGTTACTGATGGGCATGATGTTTCCATCCAATTCACAACCTACAAAAATACCACCACCCAAAAAGTTATCTTCCGTTAGAATTCCTGCATTATCGGTAATAAACTCTTGAGCAAAAACACTACCGCCAACCTTCGTCCCCCAGGTTTCATTTGTGGTATTTTCAATTCGTGCAACATCTGCTACCTCACCATTTGTCATGGCATACAGCAGAGTGAACGTCCCGCTGCCGACACCACTGCCACTCAAGGTACCGCTGATTGAAGAACCAGTAATAATGGTACCATTGGCGGTAGCCGTCACTGGGAATTCACCTTCGGTATAGATCGTAAAATTTGCGCTAAAACTGTTACCGCTGATATCGGTAATGGTGCCGTCATAAAGCAGCTCGTTGGCTTCACTTACCATCAAAATCCGGTTGTCATACACCATCGCTTGCAAATCATTAACCGCAATTGACCCGCCCTGAACATCACCGGTATTGATGTAATACCCTACCGGATCAGCATCCGGCACCGGGGCTGGATCATCGTCATCATCACTGTGAAAACAGCCCGATAAGCTCACAGCCAACAGCGTCAGCAAGAGTATGTGGCGGATATGATGAAAGGGTGTCAGCAGATTTAACCGGGGCATAGGTCAAGAGTCCTTATTAATTTAGTCAACAACACCCCATGCTGGTCACACGCATAAGGGAATTGCATTTTTCAGGTGAAAAACAAAGCCTGCAAGCTTACCACAGGTGGTGGATTTTTAAACACTATTCAAGAGACAAAAAAACCGCAACGGTTAGCCATTGCGGTTTTTTATTACACTGAAAAAACTAGCGGATCATAATCCATTCGCCTTGCTGGTTTTTGTAGAAGCCGAATTTCATGGTGTGGACGATGTTCATTGTTTTGTGTAAGAAAACGAAGGGGTGGTATTGTGCCGCATTAACAATTCTCGCCATTCTGCCATTAGCGTAGATGTCTAGCTTGGTTTTACGTGTAATGAAATCACTCAATTTTGAATCAATATCATCAATCATCTCACCGGTTTCCATCAATGCATGCCCCGCAGCCCGGCCACCATCCAAATAATAGGCAGTAGTAAATTCATCGGCGGCATGATCGTGTAGTGCAATCAATTTTTGGCGATCTTTTGCTGCATAGGCATCATAGATTTCGCGGTAAACAGCCAACAAAGAGTCATAGTTTTCCGGAGTATCTTCGATAATTTGACCATCTTGCCATGCCCAGCGCGGATAGTTATTTTGCACCGGCAGGCTTTTTCGGGTGGCGACAACCTGTTGATTAAAGGTAATCGCCGGGTAAGTGAGTGATTGGCCTTTATCGTCCAATCTCACATCACCCAAACCTTCAATTTGAACACTGTCACTGACGGCCTTCTCCAAGGACAGGCCGGGGTTCAGATGAATCTGAGTCAGTATTTTTTTATTGCTGCTGTCGCCCTGTTCATTGGCATACAAAGTAGCCTTTACCTCTGCTTCTTCATGATATTTTTTTGTTTGGCCCTCTTCCCTAGTTTTGCCAAAAAATGGATAAGTGATCACTTGAAGCTCGTTAACACCGGCTATCACTGATGGGTTAACATCGTAGGTCATAGTAGAGTGACCACCAAACATATCAAATTCAATCGAAATATCATTCAGCCGAATATCCACCCCCACGCCGGTGATGGTCAATGCCAGCGTAAATTCCGGTTTTTTATACTCTGCGGCCTGTGCGTTTAGCATGGTGATTAGTCCTAATAAAATAATGAACAGACTTTGTTTCGTCATGGCGAGCACATGGGCAATGGGATGTAGAGACAAAAAACGAAAGAACATTTTAACGAATCATAATCCATTCATCATTTTGGTTTTTGTAGAAACCGAATTTCATGGTGTAGATGATGTCTCGAGTTTTGTGAACAAAAAGAATCGGATGATATTGAGCAATATCAATAATTCTTGCCATTTGGCCGTTGGCGTAAACATCCAATATAGTATCTTTGGCGATGAATTCATCCAGCTCAGAATTAGGGTTATTAGCTCTTTCACCCGTATTCATCAACTGATGCCCTGCTTCCACACCACCCTCTAAATGGTAGGCAATGGCGTATTCTTCTGAACGAGGAGTGTGAAGTTCCAGAAGCTTTTCGCTATCTTTATTTTCAAACGCTTCATAAATTTCACGATAAACAGCCAGCAAGGAGTCATAATTTTCCGGGGTATCTTCGATACTCTGCCCATCCTGCCACGCCCAGTGTGGGTAGCTGCTCTGTACCGGCAAGCTTTTTCGGGTGGCAACAATTTGATGCTTAAAGGAAAAATTGGGAAATGAGAGGGGTTGGGTTTTGCTATCCAACACCACATCATCCATGCCCTCAATTTGATAGCTATCACTCGCCGCTTGATCCAAAAATAAGCCAGGACGTAGATGAATCTGACTCAGCATTTCTTTATTTTCACCATCACCCTGTTCATTCACGTATAACGCGGCTTTAACTTCTGCTTCGTCATGATAGCTATTAGTTTGTTCCCCATCTTGACTAAAAAAGGGGTAAGCAATCACCTTAAGTTCATTGATTCCAGCGATCACCGATTGGTTAACATCGTAACTCATGATGGAGTGCCCGCCAAAATCATCACGCTCAATGGATATGTCATTCAATCGAATATCCACACCCACGCCGGTGATGGTCAGTGCCAGCGTAAATTCCGGTTTTTTATAGTCTGCGGCCTGTGCGTTTAGCATGGTGATTAATCCTAATGAAATAATAAATAAGCGTTGTTTAATCATGGTTAGTATTCAATAAAATAGTGTTTACTGGTGTCCAGTTTTTTCTCTTTAATCCAGACATATTCATCTACCTCTTTAACCATAGTTTTCCCCTGCCGTCTGGAGCTACGTCTATCCCCTCCCCCAGCATCCTCCTCCCCCTTCACCGACTTAGTAATATACGCCTTAATCCCATCAAATTTAGCCTGGGGCTGCCAGTAGTAGCCTTTGTCATCTTTGTCGATATCGACACTCAGGGTGATGCCGGATTTTATGCCAATACCGGCCACCAGTTCCACTTTGATTTTCAGTAGGTGGCCTTTGACATTGATGATCCCTTCGGCGCTGAATTCGATTTTCCCTTCTACCGGTTGGCCGCTGACTTTTTCGATGCGGTTGTTGTTGTTTGTGATGTCGCCTTTGAAGTGGGCGTTGCAGCCAAGTTCGGCTTTGCCGGTCAGGATGATGCTGACTTCGCCTTTGAGGAAGTAGATGCCGTTTTCATTGCCAATGCCTTTTTTTAGGCTGGCTTGGGCTTCTTCTATTAACCATTTGCTGATGATGCCGCCATCCAGCGGTTTGGCCAGTACCGGCAAAATGTCGACTTTTACCTCCAGTCCGAAGAAGGGGGCGGCGCTGATGCCGAAGTCGAAGGCGACGACGCGGTGGGGGTCTTTGCCTTCGGCGAGTTCGGTTTTTAGGTTGAGTTTGAGGTTGGGCCAGGTGACGGTGACGCTGGGTTCTTTGCCTTCGTCGAAACGTGTGAGGATGCCATCAACTAGGTTGGTGATCGATTCCAGTTGCTGGGTGGTGCTGTCAATCGCTTGTTTGAATTGGCTACTGAGTTTGAAGGTTTCATTTTCGTGGGTCAGGTTGATGTGGCCGTCGATGCTGAAGCGTTTTTGGCTGAGGTTGTTTTGGTAGTTGCCGTTGTCACTGGCTTCGATTTTCTGTTCATTTTTTCCGTAGCCGAGGGTGATGCCCCAGTCCCAGGCGACTTGGGGGTAGATGTTGAGCTGGATGCCTTTGCCTGAGTTTTTTAGTTTGCTGCCATCACAGGTGGGGCCGGGGTAGATGGGGTAGGTTTTGGGTTTGATGTTGGCTAGCCAGGCGTATTTGATGGGGTTGCTGTGGATGTGCAGAGGTTTGCTGTAGGCGCGGATGGTGGCTTTTTTGCCTGCTTGGGTGTGGCTGACGGGGATCTCTTCAACGCCGATGATGAAGTGGCTGGCGATGTGGCTGGGGCAGATGTCGATGATGTCGGATTGGATGGTGATGAGGTCGCCTTTTTTGCCTTTGGGACTGGT
>JAFLJP010000010.1 GCA_022712945.1 Gammaproteobacteria bacterium
GCCACCAAACGTTTGAGCTTACGGTTATAAAACAACAGATCAATATAGTAATCATCATCATCCACCTGAATACGGAACTGACGCGCCATAAACGTAAAGCCACCACCCAGCTCCAGCAAAAACTGCTGAATATCACGCAAAATGGCATCTTCCAAATCCTTTTCCAAATAGCTGTCATTCAGCGCCAGAAAATCGAGCACATACGGATCTTTTAAAAGCAGCGGTGCGCTCATCGGCCCTTGCTCTAGCAACGCGGTTAATTCATTACGAATCGTCTGTTCTGGTTTTTTTGAAATAGCCGTGCGCTCATAAAGCTGGGCATCAATACGTTCCGCCAGGGTGCGAGTCGGCCAGCGCTCTTGTAGCGCCATGGTGAGGTAAAACTCCCGTTTCAAGGAATCATCCACGTAAATGAGTGCTTTGAAATGACTCCAGCTCAATTGTCTCCACAGTGGGGAGACAATCTCTAGGTCAGGAAAAGTCTCCGCAAAGCGGAGACAATGGCGTAACTGTTGTTTACTCCACCCCCGACCAAAAGCGAGCGTTAATTCAGTGGCCAGGTGTTCAATCACCTGCTTGCCATATCCACCCCGCTCACCCTTCAATACCGTTGTAGCAATACGCTGTCCTACCTGCCAATAGAGCAAGGTCAGTTCGGCATTAACGGCGACTGCGGCCTGTTGTCTGGCCTGATGAATGAGGCCTTTGATCTCATCTAATAACACCGTGTTAGCTTGAGGTAAGTCACTCATCTCAGAATCCCCTGACCATAGCGTTGCGTTCCCAAGCTTGCCGCGTCCTGCTCATGCCCCTCAGCTCTCGTCCTCCGAGGAAACCCATACCAAGCGTTACTTGTTTGCCACGATATGCATTCCCACGCGGGAGCGTGGGAACGAGAGAGGGTTCTCTGCTCATGCTTTATCTCCAAACAGATCATCCTGCTCAGGGTCGCGCTCCATTTGCGGTAGGTTTTCTACATTCAGGCTGTAATCGTCATGCGCCCACTCACAGCGAGAGAGCACCATTTTGGGGATCTTTTTAATGGTGAGATTGGCAAAACGATCCGCCTTGCAACGAAAGGCTGCGCAACAGACCAGCAAAGATCGTTCACTACCGACCTCCTCAGACAACGCCTGCAACTGTGCAACAGAAAGGTTCTGTGTAGTGACGTAGATAAAATCCTGCTCAGTAGAATAGCCGTGGTTCCACCACTGAGACTCAGAAGGCTCATAACTAAACCCCTCCAACTTACAAATGGCTTCGGCCAGCATCGTGGCGTTGTAATCTTTGTTGATTACCCAATTGTTCCACTTATCTTTTTCCAACAATGAAGGGGCTAGGGAGTAATAACGGAAACCACCGCCACCTTGCCAATTGACGGCCTTGGATATACCGCCTTGGTCTTCGCCATCAATGACTTTTTGTAAGCGGGGGACGATGTGAGTATGGCAGTGTTCGCCCAGCTCGACCATGATCCAGCGGCGACCCATTTTTTGAGCGACTGCACCGGTAGTGCCAGAGCCTGCGAAAGAATCGAGAACTAAATCTCCAGGCTTGGTTGCTAAATCCAAAACCCTCTTCAATAAACGCTCAGGCTTTGGTGTTGAAAATGCATCTTCTGCATTAATAGACTTCACCTCTTCCCTAGCTTCGTGATTATGCCCAACTTCAGTATGAAGCCACACTGTAGGTGCTGGTGTTCCTGATTCCTTTAGCTCACTAAGAAAGGTTTTTCTCGATGGAGTAGAGTCACCCTTCACACCAAACCATATTTCATTCCTTTCATCCATGTCCTTAAGCTTATCTATAGGGAAACGAGGTGAAGCCCCTTTCGGCGGTGTCCAAACATACCCATTCTTAAATGTAAACGAAAAAGCCTGCTCCTTGATTGATCCAGTCCTTTTTGCATATAGCGGAGTAGCCTTCCAAGGCCCCTTGGGGTGGTTATCGGGATTTTTATAGCGTTTATCCATTTCTGCCGTCCGAGCCAATCTATATGGACGCCAACTTTCTTTATTGAGAGCATAAACTAGAACATGATCATGGTTATCTGAGAGCCATTTTGCATCATTAGCAATTGTGTACTTTTTTTGCCACACAACATTAGATACAAAATTTGACCGACCAAATATTTCGTCACATAAAACTCTTAAATAATGTGCTTCATTATCGTCAATCGTAATCCACAACGATCCATCTTTACTCAATAATTTTCTAATTATCTCTAACCGATCTCTCATCAAACTTAACCAAATAGAATGCTCCACTCCATCATCATAATGATCAAACGCATTACCCGTGTTATACGGCGGATCAATAAACACACACTTTACCTTGCCCGCATACTCCTGCTCCAACGCCTTCAAAGCCAACAGGTTGTCACCAAAGATCAGTTTATTATCAAAGATATCGTTATCCGTCACACGGTGAGTGGCATGGTAAGACTTTTTTGGATCTTCCAGCAGAATGCGCGGCTCCAGCTTGGGGCGCTTGTCCTTACCAATCCAGGTGAGTTCGAGTTTTGTTTTGCTCATAGTGATGGCTTCTT
>JAFLJP010000033.1 GCA_022712945.1 Gammaproteobacteria bacterium
ATGCGTACTTATGAGCCTCTTGCAAAATCCCACAGAACAGCGGGTTTATTAGTGTTTGATGACAAAAAAAGAAAGTACCTGATTCATTTTGGCAAAATAAGCTTGCGACTTCAAACCAATAGAATCATTAACATAGACTAACACGTGTGGCAAATAGGAACAAAATTGTCAGGGTGTACAGCGTAGAGTGGATGTTTTTTCTTACCGAGAAGATGATCATAATCAGCACGCCACTGTTCTTCTTCAGGGACATTAGCTCTATCTTGAGCCAAGAGCTCAGAGCCACAGGCAGTACAGACCTTTCCATTCAAGGCTTTAAATTGGGCAAAGTGATTCTGAATTGATTCACCACCACAAGCAGCAACCACATCAACCAATCCCTTTGTTCTCTCAAAAAGGTGCGTAGTAAGTTTACTCAGTGTTGCTTTCAGCTCATTGTTATTGATTACGGGAAGTTTTGACTCTCTATCGATAAAAAAACTTCTAATACCTTGATTAGATTCGATTGAGTTTGCTAAGTTTACCCGCTCAGCGATAGGCAGCTCAGCAAGCACCTTCCAAACAGCAGAAAATTTTTCTATCGTTTTATCATTCTCCCAGCACGCCTCACCTATAGCACCAGGGAAAAGCTCTTCAGAAAATACTTCAGTATGAACCGCCTCTCTAAAAAAGCTAATTAGGGTCGCATTCAATCCCACAAAAACTTGGCACTGGGGCGTATCAGGATGTAGTCGAAATAGCATTAGTCTCTCAACTTCCTAAGCAAGTAGGCCTTCTCCATTGAATCGCCTAAATTTTGTTCTATCCAATCCCTGGTTTCTTCTCTATTCCCAGAGTCTATATGCCGTTTTATCTCCTCAATAGCTGTTTGAGATATTAGTGACTTAAGGCCAAAGAATTGTTTAATCAACGTTTCAAAGGATGCTCCAAAAGTTTGACTTCCTGCTGGATACATTCTGATACCTTCATCTTCCAAACATTCAAACTTATAGACATCATCACGCTGAAGCGATGAGATAAGAAAAGGCGAATGAGTCGATAATAGCAATTGAATACGTGACTCTGTTTGCTTTTGCATAGAGTGAAGCGCTTGTAAAAAATATCTGTGGTAATAGGTTCGCCAAGATGGATTTAAATGAGTCTCAGGCTCATCAAAAACAAAGAGAGTATTTTCACCTCTGAATACACGAACCGCACCAATGGTTTGTATCAGCTGCGCCTCACCATCACTTAAATCGTCAAAATCAATAGATTGATCAGCGCCATTTCTGAGCCGGAGTTGTGTCACTGAAATCGGTAGGCGTGTCTTAAGAGGCTTTTTTACATTACCGAGAAAATCATCACGGCGCAGCATAGTTTTATCTTTCTGCTGCCATGCCTTCACACCTAGTAATTGAATTTTATACAACTTCTCAAATAGGCGTAGAGGCCTACCAGAATACTCATCACGAAGTCTTTCTCGTACGTCCCGGTTAGTTAAGTCTAAAGTGATCTTTGCAGATAAATAGTCCAGATCGTGCAGCTCATAAGCTTCATCACTTGTTCTTTGAGATACCGCTTCCAGAGCATGATCACCAGCAACCCGAATAAGCTGTTTAATATCCCTAATGGCATCTTCATCAAATGTCGCCTTTCGTAAGTCATACAGTAGTTCAACAGACACTGGACAATGGAAGGCTATTTCAGGAAAAAGCTGGTATAGCTCTTCAGATTCCAACATTCCAAGAGAAGCCATAAGCAAAGCATTACAGTCATAATCTAAGAAGAGCATCATGGGTACATCAGTATCACGTTCACTCAAGCTGGTGTAATCATATTCCTGCATTTCAAACTCATGAGTTGGGAAAAATATTCCAAAGTGTTTACGGTTATATTCCTCATTTATTTCATTCTTTTCCTCAATGGTTGTAGCGCTATTCAGTAAATTCCTCCGGCGAGCCCTCACTTGCATGACTTCATAATACTGCAAAGCGTTTTTCATAAAACTTCTCTGCAAATTTTCATTCAGGCCTGAAGAGTAACCCACTATATGCTGTGGTAACTCCATAGCATTCAATTCATAGTTAACCCAGTTACCATCGCTAAGGAGCCAACAGCACACATCGTCTAACTCACTAACAGCCACCTTATAGGTCAATGCCTGATCTGGTGAAAGGTATGGATACAACTGGTACTCAATAGTCACCTTAAAAGGTAGTGGTTTTCTTACCCGGAAGTCGGCTCTTTTCCTTCTCTCCAACCAAGCGAAGGTTTCACAAACCAGCTCTAGAAACTGTGATTTACCAGAGCCGTTCATACCCACGAGGGCAAGTGCGTGACCATCACTACGACTAAAACCGAAGGATTGATCTCTTAGCCCCTTATATTTTCCCTCAAGAATCACACTGATCAGTTTCATGAGGCGGCTTTATTTCTCGTTGGTTTTTTCTTCACCGGTTTAAGGGCGGCTTGCGCGGCTTTTATCTTTTCTAGCAGTGCGGCAGCGGAGTTTTCTCCGCTGATGAGATCGGGGTTTTCTGCGCGCCATTGGGCGGTGAGTTCGCCGCGAAAAGCTTTGGCGAGGATCGATTGGCTAAGCTGATTGACCCGTGCCTGGGCTTGGTTTACCCGTGCTTCAATTTGATCGGCGAAGGTGAAGAGTTGTTCGACTCTTTTTACTATTTGGGTTTGTTCTTCGAGAGGAGGCAAAAGGAAACCTAAAGATTGAACAGAACTTTTATTCAATGCTTTTTGGTTATTACCGCCACCAACTCTTCTCGTCTCCTCGTATTGCTCTAATAGGAAAAAGTATAAAAAGCCCGATAGTGCAAAACCCTGTGGAACCCTTATTGCTGCCGTATTTTGGTTATGGCATGCCTCTATATCAAGTATAGCTGCTTGCCCTCTGGTTTTACCTTGACCAATCATTGCAAGCATTACAGTGCCAACAGGATGTAGACTTGTAGATGTATTTGAAAGCCCTTTCTGAGTAATAGCCTCCTTAGTCTTACTAATCCTACAGAAGGCAACCTCTGAACTACTAACCCAAGGCACTTCACCACCCCAGTATTCAGCTACACCACGACTTGGTGTGGCCCCAACATAAACATCAAAGACATTACCAACCCTTGTATTTATCCAAGAATCCGGCAAAGCCTCTATCTTATTCATCTCAAAAAATTTTATTTTTGGTATTTTTTTTCCCGCAGCTTTGTACTGATCAGCCCAATAACAAGCAACGGCATCAATATCAACGGGGGATGCATTAGGGTTATCTTCCCGCCACTCCTCCGTCAACCGCCCGCTCACTGCGGCGGCGAGTACGGATTGGCGGAAGCGTTTGAGGAGGGTGGAAATAGCGTCGAGGCGGGCCTTGGTACTCTCTACCTGGGCCAGTAATTGGTCCAGCTGCGCGGCGATCTGTTTTTGTTCGGCTAAGGGTGGGAGTAATACAGGAAAACTTTCAACAAAAGCCCTTGGTACTCGGCGCAAACCAACTGCACCGGTCATATTTCCTGCGCCATCTTGCATAAAGTTTTTTGTTTTAATCATTCCTAAAAGGAACTTTGATGGAACCTCTTTTATGTAAGGGCGAAGTACATAAAACTCTGAACTACCAGCACCAATTCCATTTGGCAGTTTATCAACAACTGCTGCCTTACCATTTTCAAAGCAAGGAGTGACCTTGGCAAAAATCACATCGTTATCTTTAAAGTTAGTGTACTTTTTTTGAATTTCCCCCCAGTACTTTTCTTCATACCTCAAAGGGCTAACAAAGTCAGTGGGAGCTAGAGACATCGGTACAAATCCCGCCACCAAATCTGTATCAGCATCGATTTTCTTTGGATTAACAGCAACGAAGTCACTTAATACGCATTTGCTCCACCCATCAGGCAATCCACTATCCACTACACTATTAACCTGTGTAGCCTCACCATTCACGTCTTATCCTCCAAACCCAAGGTTGTTGCCAATAACTGACGTTGTGCATCCGCTTGCTCTCCTGCGCCTAGGGCTTGCATAAGCCCATCTAGCTCTTTTAATGCTGCGGTGAGTTCGCTCATCGCTTCGCCTGCCAGCACGTCTGGCTCTGGCAGGTTGGCGGCATCCACCGCATCGTCATCTTTGATCCAACTGATGTCGAGGGAGTCGCCTTTTTGCTCAGATATCCATTGGCGGGTGAAGACCCGCCAGCGAGAGGCTTCGATATTGTCTGGGGTGGTTTGATTATCGGTGACAAAGCTCCACTCCCCTTCGCTGCGTTTGCTGCTGCCGTCGGGCTTTTTGCCATAGACCTTTTCAAAGGGCTTGAGGTGTTGCCCGCCAAACGGGGTGCGTTTGCCGAAATTGGGCATGTTGCTACGCAGGTCGTAAACCCAAACGTTGTTTGTACAGCCTGCTTGCTGTTCGGGTTTTTTAAGCGTGCCTTTGGTGAAAAACAGCACGTTGGTTTTCACCCCTTGCGCGTAGAAGATGCCGGTGGGTAGGCGCAGAATGGTGTGCAGATTACATTTGTCCATTAGGTCGCGGCGGATGTCGGTGCCGATGCCAGCTTCGAACAGTACGTTATCTGGCAGTACTACGGCGGCACGGCCACCGGGTTTAAGGGCACGGTAGATGTGTTGCAAAAAGGCCAGCTGTTTGTTGCTGGTTTTAAAGGTGAGGTCGTCGCGGCTGATGCTGGCCTCACCGCCTTTGCTGGTGCCAAAGGGTGGATTGGCGAGGATGATATCTACCTTTGCCAAGTTGGCCCCTTTTTGGCCAAGGGCGTTGCCGAGATGTACGATGCCGTCGTCGTCCCCTTCCATGCCGTGCAGTAGGCCGTTCATTAGGGCAAGGCGACGGGTGCCGGGCACCAGCTCTACGCCGATAAAGGCTTTATTGCGTTGGAAGGCTTGCTGCTTTTCACTGAGGTCATACAGTTCATCGGTTTGCGATTTTATGTAGCTATCGGCGGCAATCAAGAAACCGGCGGTGCCGGCGGCGGGGTCTTGTATCGTTTCTCCGGCTTGGGGTTTGATGCAGCTGACGATGCTGTCGATCAGTGGCCGTGGGGTAAAGTATTGACCCGCGCCGGATTTGGTTTCGTTGGCGTTCTTTTCTAACAGCCCTTCGTAAAGATCACCTAGGCCATCTTTTTGCGCGCTAAACCAGTCGATTTGATCCAGTGCCACTATCAATTGTCTGAGGTGTTGCGGCTCGCGCAGGCGGGTTTGTGCATCGGTATAAATCGCTTGAATCAGTGGGTCTTCATGTATTTGCACTTCGATGGTTTTACCCTGCTCTTCGGGGTCGGCTTGCATGCATTTGCCGGTGGAGAGTGCCAGCAGTAGTCCTTTGTAATCGTTGAGCAGGGTTAGGCCATCTTTGCCGCTAAGATCTTGCCAGCGGCACCCTTCGGGCAGCGGGTGTTTTTGAAACAGTCCGGCTTCGCTGTTTTCGTGGACCATTTTGATAAACAGCAGCAGTACTAACTCGGTGACGTAGTCGGAGTAGTTAATACCGTCGTCACGCAGTACGTCGCAGAGGTTCCAGAGTTTTTGGACTATTTGAGTGTTGGTCATGTTTTCTTCTTTCTGTTTTTTGGTGTGAGCACGCGTTGCATGCTCACCCGGGGTTATGGCTGAGTGGAGAACAGCGCAAAGAGTGGCTGATTGATGTAGTAGTTACTGCGGCCAATCTTCTCTTTGTGCAGAAAACCCTGTTCAACTAGCTGTTCCAAATATTTAGTCGCTGTGATGCGTGTCACGTCTAGATCATTCATCACAAACTCGATTTTGGTATACGGGTGTTTAAAGAGGTTGTTGAGCAATTCTTGGCGATAGATCTTGGGTAGTTTCTCCCGTATGCCGTGCTTGCATTGCTGCATCAGCTGTTTGATCTGCTGGATGAGTGTGATGGTCTGCTGGGAGGTTTGAGCCACGCCTTCCAACATATAAAGCAGCCATGGTTCCCAATCATTGTTATCACGTACTGCTTGCAATTTTTGGTAGTACTCGCCTTTGTCTCGAATAAAATAACGACTGAGATAGAGCACGGGTATATCTAGCAGCCCTTTGGCCACCAGATAAAGAATATTGATGATGCGGCCGGTTCGACCATTGCCATCATAGAAAGGATGAATGCTTTCAAACTGATGATGAATGATTGCCATCTTTACTAGTGGATCGACATCACATAGCTGATCATCATTGATGTAATCGATTAGATTATTCATCAAGGCTTCAATTTCTGTCGCATCTTGAGGCGGGGTGTAAACCAGCTCGCCTGTGCTGAGGTTTTTCAGACCGGTGCCCGGCACCTTACGCAAACCCGCATTATTTTTTTCCATGGTCTGCTGAATGCCTAGGATGTCCGTCAGGCGAATAATATGGTGCTGGCGGATGTCGATAAAGCCTTGTTTAAGGGCGACCGAGTAGTCCTCTACTTCTTTAGCGGCTGGATTATCGATATGGTCGGCGAAGAGGGTGGCCTTATACAGCTCATCATGAGTTGTGATGATATTCTCCACCTCTGAGCTGTCCTTTGCTTCTTGCAGCGCCAAGGTGTTGATTAAGATACCTTCATTCGGAATGGTGGCTGATATACCTTTTAGTTCAGCCAGATAACGATGGGCCACAGCCGCCTTTTTTAGAACCTGGCGAGTCTCCAGAGAGGCACTTTGAGAAAATGGCAGTGTCTGTAATGTATGCGTCATTGTATCCCGCTAGATATGTATAAATATAATACTTATTTATACATATACACAGCTATATGTATAGGGAATTACATTATTTATACATATTAATATGTGCATATATAGATATTCGACAATACTATACATGCCCTCAGCCTTTGGGCGACGGATACACCTTTAACTGGCGCTCTGCCAAAGCCCTTCGCTTAGTGCTTGCAACACCTCACTCAAATGATTGCCTAAGTGCTTATCTAGCCCTTTGGCACCGCCATTGGTGGCGAAGCTGCGGTTGATGAATTCCTGATCCACAATCACTTCATGGGTGAGCTGTTTGGCAAGCCGGTCTAGCCATTTACGCTGTAGTGGTGTCCAGCGATGCAGGGTGTAAATCTGCTGCATAGCATTGGCGACCCGTTGCTCAAAGGAGATGAGTGCTTCTCCCAGTGCTGCTTGGCGAATATAACCCATGATGCTGGCGGCAATTTCGTGATTGGTTTTATTGGCCCAGGCGGAGTTGAGCTTGGCTTCGGTGTAGCCGTGCTCATCTAATAACAGGCGGATCGATTTAAGCTCTTTGCGGGTAAGATCCTTGGGGCGATTGACGAGTGTGCCGATAGCCGCCGATTGGTTGAGCTGGTTGCGAATGAAATCGTTGAAGCTCTCCAAATAATCGGCTGGTTTTACATTCACGCCGTAAGTTTGTTTTCGCTCTAAAATCTCATCGCGACCTTGATAGATTATCGGCATGGCATCACTGCCAATCAGCAGACGCACGTCTTGTAGTTGATTAAGTAAGTTGCTGTGGGTTTGTATGAATTCACTGGCCTGTTGCGGCCCCAGTTTGCGCAGGTGTTGATGTAACTGCTTGGGATCAACGCCCCAGAGCTGTTCTAGGTCATCTAGCTTTTGCTTTAGCTCAGGTTTTTTCTCGGCCTTTTTGCTCGCCTTACGCAGTACTCGCATCACTTTTTGGCTAATCTGATCTAGTACGTCATGTGCGTGGCTGGTATCAGGGCTATTACCCGGCGCTTGGTGGCTGCAGGGGTCATTGAGCTCAACTACCAACTGCTCTAGTGTAACTTTGGGGTCTTTCACCAACGGCTTCATGCTGGTGACATTTTCCAGGGTTCGGTAGATGTCCACTGGATCATAGATTTTAAAGACGGTTTTGCCGATCTCATCACAGCGACGCGTTGCTCGACCTATCATCTGCTCATAGAGAATGCGTGAGCGTACTCGACGCAGGAACACTAGGTGAGATATTTTGGGCACATCAATGCCGGTGGTAAGTAGGTCAACTGTAATGGCAATGCTGGGGTATGGTTCATTTTTGTAGCGACGAATCAGTTGATCCACCTTGTCACTCACACCGGTAATTATACGTACGGCGGCTTCGTTGTATTCATCAGCATAAAGGTTGCTGAATGCCTCATCCAGTAACCGTTTGACCATTTCAGCATGTAGTTGCGTGGCGCAGAAAATCAGGGTCTTCTCATCGCCCATCGGTTCAATTTCTTGTGATAGCTGTTCACAAATCACTCGATTGAAGCTTTCGGTAATCACCCTGCGGTTAAAAGCCTCTACCTCGAAGTTGAGTTCATCATCAAGTTCTGCTGTTTCAACCTCACCGGTGTGGGTGTTGATCACGCTGACGTCTTCGCCCTTGTCGAATTGAATGCCGTTTTTACTCAAAAGAGTGGTGTAGCAGATGGGCGCATCGTGATCGATTAGCCAATCATCCGCGACGGCTTCACGGTAAGAGTAGGTGTAGACCGGCTTACCGAAGATCTCAGTAGTGTGCTTGGCGGGTGTGGCGGTGAGTCCAATTCTTACGGCATCAAAGTAGTCCAACACCCTGCGATAACTGGAAAGGTATTGGCTCTGCTCACGCATGACCAATTCACCCTCGGTCATTTCTTGGTCCAGTGTGTAGCCGCGATGCGCTTCGTCAACAATGATGCAGTCAAACTCGTCAATGGGCGGTGGATTTTCTGACTGAAACAGTCGGCGCACCATCGCCTGTACCGTCGCTACCTGGATACGCGTTTCTGCCTCAGAAGCCATGTCGCCCAATTCTGCAATATTGTAG
This sequence comes from Gammaproteobacteria bacterium, assembly GCA_022712945.1. Lineage (GTDB taxonomy): Bacteria > Pseudomonadota > Gammaproteobacteria > RBG-16-57-12 > RBG-16-57-12 > JAFLJP01. Next base: position 8,745 of record JAFLJP010000033.1, read on the forward strand.
ATCTTGCTGATCGGTTGATTCTGCTCCAGTGCCGCATCATCGAAAGCATCCTGCGCTTGGTTACCCAAGGCGGTTCTATCCACTAAAAAGAGGATGCGCTTGAAACGTTCCGACTTCAGAAAGCGGTACATCAGGCCAATGATGGTGCGGGTTTTACCGGTACCGGTCGCCATCGCAAGTAAATTATCAGTTTGCCCCTGCTCTAGTGCGGTCTCCACGGCCTTGATAGCATTTTCTTGGTAATCTCGTAGTTTAAGGTAAGCAAAGCCCTCTTGCTGGAGCTTTTTCTCAGCGGCCTGCTTACTGCGATTAAGACGATCTAATAGTCCCTTAGGGCTATGGAAATCGATCAATGCCTTTCGGGTATTAGAGGGTTCGCGTACGTCGCGGAACCACACTCCGGACTTTTCAGGCAGCTGCTTGTTGTAAGCTCTACCATTGCTGGAGTAAACAAAGGGGATCTGGAAGTGCCCCTCCTCTACTGGCCAAGCAATCGTTCGCCCTTCAAGTTCCCAGGCTGGAATCATCTGCGGCAAGGGCTTGAAGCCCTTTGCATAACGCTCTGCTTGGAGAATTTTGGCTGCCACATCGGTATTTTCTCGCTTGGCCTCCACTATACCGACCGGGGTAAGCCCGATAAACAAAACATAGTCGGCACGCCCATCGGCGGGCCACTCGGCAATAGCTCTATTTTTGCCCTTTTCTGGACGAGCTCCCTTTTTATAGGTGAGTTCCTGTGTATCCGCTTCCCAACCGATATCTACCAGCTGCTGATCAATGATGATTCGAGTAAGCTCTTCGTTGAGAGTCAGCTGTTGGGTCGCTTTTAGCGTGGATTTACTGACCTGCTGCACTGCTTTTTGCTGAGAGCTTTCGAGCTGTTCCTGCAAGGCTTTGATACGAGCCTCAAACTCTCGGCTCTGCTGTTGATAACCAGCCTCTTGATCGCTGGCTATCTGCTCGTAGGTGCGAGCTTCTGAATCCATCTGCGAAGCCAGTACTGAGAACTCTTCCTTCTCCTTGGCTAACAATCCATTTAATTGCTGATTGTCTTCAAGCCTATGATTGGTATCGTTCAACTCCGCTCTTAGCTGCTCAATATGCTCTTGCAGTGTGCGTAACTGCTGGCTAGGGTCAACGGGTGGTTTGAATGGGCCTGACTTAAATGCAGAGCCCTGCTTGCCAAAGCTTTGATGAAACCAGACGGATAAAGCTCGGGCGATCTTCAGACCATCCATCGCCTCTTTGTGTTGGGTACGAAACTGATGTGCGGCCTTATTGCCTTCGATACGAAGCGTGTGAAAGAGATCCTGAATTGAGCGGTCGAGACGAATCTCTCGCTGCAGTCTGAACAGTAGATCTCGCTGGGAAGTTTGCTTATCAAACGAAATTCCACAACGAGCGGCCATATCCTGAGCCATTGCTTCGCCCAACTGTCGCAGCTTTATCAATGTGGTATTGGGATCAAAAGAGAATGCTTTTTCAGCCGCTGTGGCCAGCTGGCAAAAAACCGGATCGTGCTCGATTAAAAAATCAAAATTACTCTCTTGTTCCATGAGTCCATTCTTATTTTATTGTTTTTACCATTAAAACCTGTTGTAGATAAAAATTCACTCATATTTTTATTAAACATAGGTTAACCAAGTTTCTTCGCTAAATCCTCTGCCTTTAAATGAGTGTATCGTTTCAGCATATGAAGAGTTTTATGCCCGGTTATCGATGCCACCTCCATCATATCTAGCCCCTTCTCAAATAGGCGGGAGGTCGCTTCATGCCTTAGGTCATGAAAACGCAGGCCCTCTATCTTCAGCTTTATACAAAGCGCTCGAAATCGGTGGGAAGTAGTTGTATTCGTTAGACCTGGAAACACTTCACCTGCAATCTGTCTTGGCAGACTGGATATTGCTTCCCTGGCACGGGATGAGAGAGGCACAACACGACGTTCTCCGTTTTTAGTGTCCTCCAGTACGGCGGTGGATTTTTTTAGATCAATATTATTCCAGTGCATGGCCAGTATTTCACCCATCCTCATGCCCGTTTCCACCGCGATAATGATGAGTTGTCGCAAAGGCTCCTTGGCGGAGGCAAGCAATCGCTCTTCTTCATCACCTTGTAAACGTCGCTCTCTCCCTGATGCCAGTTTAGGCATTCGAATATTCTGAATAGGATTCATCAGGCTTTCCATGCCCCACTCTTTACGCGCAATGTTGAATAAATGACTAATAATATTGAGTTGGTTGCGAATGGTACTTGCACTTGCTTCATCGGCAAGCTTTTGATCACGGAATTGAGCGAAGTCCACACTTCGCAGGCTGGCAAGATAGCGGTGGGCTAACTCGTGCTCCATCCATACTTTAATGCGGTCGCTTTCTTGCTTAGCCCCTTTTTTAGTCGGGGTGACTTCTTTGAGGTAGCGTTCGAGTGCTTCTTTGAGGGTGGTGGACTCGGCTTCTGCCCTTGAGACAAAAGCACCATGATCCATTTCAGATTCAATTGATCGGGCCCAGCGTTCCGCTTTGCCCTTGGTCTCAAATGTTTTGGATACAATTGGATAGCCTTTGCGACGCACCTTAGCTTGCCACTGACCATCGCCTCTTTTTGTAAGTGTTGCCATAACTACCTCCTTAACGCCTGCTCACGTTAGAAGTATAGTCCACTGTCCCAAAATTGTCCCAAAAACGAAAAAGGCCCGATTAGTTTTTACACTAATCGAGCCTAAGTCATTGAATATGGCGGAGAAGCAGACAGCCAAAATCCCGTATCAGCGCATCTCACTCAATAGCAACAAGTCTCACTTAACTGTCGTAAGGTACTGATTAACTGAGTAAAACTATCTCATAGAGTCTCACCCAGTGTTTTTCAATCTCATTCCCAAGTATGGGTAGGAGTATGGGTAGGAATATGGGTATATTTACTCTCGGTGATCAGTTACAAACCAAGATAGAGGGTGAAATCATGCCTAAAGTACTCAATAAATTAACTGCTGTAAAAGTAACAAATACAACACAACCCGGCCTCTATGCTGATGGTGGAAACCTGTATCTCCAAATCAGTAAGAGCGGGGGAAAATCCTGGATCTTCCGTTACAGACGAAATGGCAGACTCAGAGACATGGGACTAGGCTCATTCCCAACGGTTTCACTCGCGAGTTCCAGAAAGAGAGCCACAGCCCACAGAAATACGCTCACCGAAGGAAAAGATCCTTTATATGCTAAAAAACAAGACCTCATAGAGCAAAAGCTAAAAGAATCTGAATCTATGACTTTTATGCAGTGTGCTGAAACCTATATTGACATCCATAAGGCAAGTTGGAGCAATGAAAAGCATATCGCTCAGTGGACGAATACGCTTAATACTTACGTCAAAAAATACTTTGGAGATAAGCCCGTCCGTGATGTTGACGTACATGATATTGAGGCATGCCTCAAACCTATCTGGGAGAAAAAGACTGAAACAGCTACTCGGATCAGAGGGCGTATTGAGTCAATATTAGACTGGGCAACGGTGAAAGGTTATCGCAAAGGTGACAACCCTGCGCGGTGGAAAGAGACACTACGTCACATGCTTTCAGCACCGGCCAAGATTCGAAAGGTAAGACATCACCCTGCACTACCATATAGTGATATCCAGAATTTTGTACACCAAATAGATGCCCATCCCGGCACAAGCTCAATGGCATTGAGATTTACCATTCTTACAGCCTGCCGGACATCAGAGGTCATCAATGCAAAATGGTGCGAAATCGATATAAATGAGAAAGTTTGGTCAATTCCTGAAGAGAGAATGAAAATGAAACGGCCTCACCGGGTTCCTCTTTCTGACAGAATGATAGCGATCCTTCATGCACTGGAACAGATCAGAAGTAATGAATACCTTTTTCCTGGTCAAAAACAAGGTAAACCCATTTCCAATATGACCATGTTGAAGCTACTGGAGCGTATGGGCCGCAGTGATATTACAGTGCATGGTTTCAGATCCACATTTAGAGACTGGGCAGCAGAAACGACTGACTTTTCAGGTGATGTTGTCGAAATGGCCCTAGCTCATAAAATACAGAACGATGTAGAAGCGGCATATCGACGGGGTGACTTATTGGAGAAACGCCGTACTTTAATGATCGAGTGGAATAACTACTGCTACGAGTCATAAGAAACCAAATTTGGCATGGATGCCTTCATCTGTATCAGTTCCGGCTTAATCTAGCGTTCACCCTGTTCGTCGAACAGGGTGCTTTCCCCATAGGTACTCAAGCCCCCACAACATCCTCATTTATTTCTCATATTTAATCAATTAAGTGATTTTTGGTTGATACAGACTATCATTTCTTATTTTTAAGTATTTATTGATTTAGCAAGCATTAATCAACTATAGTTTCTCGTATAGGAGAAATATTATGGCCGGAAAAATTACACAGCACCCCTTTCCTGAATCCCCTGTTGTGGATTCAGTGGAAGCCTTTGGTGCATTTGTGCGAAGCCTTCGTACTCAACAACAGCTGCGCATTGATGATGCCGCCGCCCTATGCGGTGTTTCGGTTCAACTGCTATCAGACCTAGAGAATGGCAACCGGTCAGTGGGGCTGGATAAAGCTCTGGCGGTTGCCCAGCAACTGGGGCTTAGCCTGCTAGCCGTACCAAAATCAGAACAGCCACAGATTATCGCTGTCATTAAGAGCCAATCATCATGAACACTATCAATCTATCGGCCTGGATAGGTGATCAACAGGTTGGCACCTTAAGCTATCACGACGATACAGGGCGCTTCTCTTTTTCGTATGAGCAAGCGTGGATGACACAGGCAGGAGCCTATCCCATCTCTCCTGCGCTACCCTTCCAACGCCCCAATAAGCAAACTGATGAGCTGCACTCCGTGAATGTACGCCGCTTCTTTGAGAACCTGCTACCTGAAGGCAAAGCGCTTGAAGATGCCGCCTCAGCACATGCGGTTTCGAAAGGTAATCTGTTTGGCCTGCTACGCTGGCTAGGCCAAGAAAGCACCGGGGCGCTCGCCCTACTCCCTGAAGGCTCTACGCCTGCACAAGTTGATCCTGTGATACGTGAAGTCACCTTTGAAGAACTCTCAGAACGCATCCAAGACCGAGCTAATCGACCCTTTAATGTATGGGATGGCCGTGTGCGTATGTCCATTGCCGGTTATCAAGATAAGTTATCGGTCTATGCAAATGACAAAGGAAAGCTCTCCCTAGTGGAGGGTGTACTGGCTTCTACCCACATCCTCAAACCTGAGCCAATGAACCCAAAACTGTCCAAACTGGTGGCCAACGAGTACTTCTGTTTAAAGCTCGCCGCTGCCCTGGGTATACCCTCTGCCGAGGTGGAGATTCTGCGTGTACCCGAGCCAGTATTAATGGTTAAACGCTTTGATCGCATCAAACACAAACAGCATGTAGAACGCTTACATGTTGTGGACAGTTGCCAAGTACTCAACCTTAGCGTGAACCATAAATATGAACGTAATTTTGGTAGTGGGCGTGATGTCGCCAATATTCGTGATGGTGTCAGTTTTGAAAAGCTATTCTCCATCGCGTCACTCACGCAGTCCGAAGCCTTAACCCGCATGACACTGATACGCTGGACAATTCTGCAATACCTGATCGGTAACAGCGATGCTCATGGCAAGAACCTCTCGTTCCTGGTCGAACCTGGTGGACTACGCCTTGCCCCTGCTTATGATCTCGTTTCAGTCTGCATCTACCCTGATATCGAACATGAATTTGCCATGGCGATTGGTGATGAGTTCGACATCACCAAAATTCGTGCCTTCGATTGGGCTGACTTTGCTGAACGTTGCGGTGTAGAGCGCCGCCTGCTGGTGCGAGAAATGAATAGAATGATTAAAGTGCTGCGAACACAGCTGCCTAATCTGCTGGCCTTACCCGTCTACACCGCCGATGAACAGACAACGCTTCAAGAAGTTTCTAACCTGATTATAAAGCAGGCAGAGCAACTGGAAGCCGATGCAAAGATGATAACAAAGGTGATTCTTGAGTAGGGGCTTTAAGCGTTTCCCTATCAAAGACCAATTTCATGAATTAATTTTTAAATCGAAAAGTAATTAATTGCTGCATACCTCTTCTGACTTCACTGGCATTGATACCAAGTAACAACCAACGGTATCAAACAATGACAGAAGAAGAATGCTCTAATGTGAAAATGGCAGCCCTACTAGGGTTCTCACTATCCCGCTTGCGTAGCAAACTTTACCAGAGAGATCCGTTACTCGCTCGAATTGAAGTTCCCGGTAGTCGCGCTCGATTATGGTGCAAGAAGGATGTACATAGCTGGATTAAAATTGGGCATGAGGACAATCAATCCTACTAATTTATCTTGATTATAAAATGGATACAAATTGCTAATGCGCAGATAGAAAAAATTGTTACAAACAGCCTGTAACCTTTAATCAAAGAAACGGATTTGCTGAATTTGTCAAAAATCTGCCTTTTATCTGATTCAACCTCCCCCTCATCAATTCCCGACTTTTCTAGGAGGGCATCCAAATCGCTTTGAAACTTTGATTTCAAATATTCAACATTTTCAAGAATTCTGTTGACTGTCATTACCTTGAAGCATGACCACGCTAATACGAGAATCGCCGTAGCGGTGATGGGTAATAATTCCTCGCTAAAACGCACCATAAGATATATATAAACGCCAAACTGAATTGGCATCGAAGCAATCTTGGATAGAAAATCAGACAAATTGGACTGATAGTCCTTCAAATACTTTTCTTTGTCTTCATTGAGCTGTTTTTTGAACTCCGCAAACGAAAAGTTATTTTTGTATAGCTCAAAGTTTCTGCTTGCCGACTCAATAATATGCTTAATGTTTTTTAGTGATTGTACGAATCTTAAATTTTCTTCTGGAATTGCTTTAGCATATTCGATCAAACTTTCTTTAAAAAAATCTTCATATTCATTATTGGCAACAACTTTCTTCTCTAGCTCATAAAATTGCCTCTTGAGATCATTTTCACTGTCGTAAAAATCCTCTATCCATTCATTGTTGCAGTTAACGTGTAGTCTTCCATGCTTGTTTGAGAGGAAGATTAACCTGTTAAACGCTTCATCATTATATGAGGCAATATCACTGTCCAAAAGAAGCTTTTTAAACTTGAAGTAATATCGTGAATTAACAAATAATCTAGAGCAGCTCTGTGGGTCGCCATCCATTACAAACTCTATATCTTGGCATTCAGGGTTATTAGCATCTGGTTCAATAACTATTATATCTGATGAAAAATCAGACTCCTTTAGATACTTAACCGCAGATTCTTTAGATTTATAGATTTTTATTGATTGATCTGAAAGATCTATTGAAATACCTTCTGCTTGGATTTCATATTTAATGTCAAAGCTATCCAAAATAACAGTTTTCGCTTGAAGACTCTTAGATAGAACCTTAAGGTCAGCTTTGGACTGATCAGAGCAGTCTCTTAATACGCGAATAAGCTCAGAGTATTTGGACATAAGCGATCACTTCACCTATTGCAGGCTTTCATTAATAGAATCAGCTAATTCTTTAGATCGAATAATAACTATTTCTCCGTCTTCAGATACCTTGATGCCCGAATCAGAAAACTTATCTCTCGACGCTTCCAGTTTAATTCCTCCAGCAGTAACCGAAATTTTAACAAACTTTTTCAGTTGCGCACCTGACAGCTTAAATTCTCCGTCTATATCTAGATCATTATCGGCACAATAATTGGCAACCCGATCTGAATCCCCATATAGATAGTCACTCAAGTCACGGAGATTGACAATATTTGAAGGCTTGCCGCTCACATAATCAAAAATCTGCTTCTTAAATGCATCGCGATCAGTTACGTCTTCTGGAAGGTCGATTTTATTTGCCATCGCATACAACGCTTCACCATCCTTCGCCTCCTGCTTTGTATCATCAACCCCAATCCAGTTTTCAAAATAGTCCGAGATATCAGTATTCCCTTTGACTAAGTGAATATACCTATCCTCAGATTCTGAATTAAGCACATCCAGATTTATCCGAACGCCCATCGCAAAATGATCTACATCTAGATACATAATCGATTCGATATCCCATGACTCTCCATCTGCCGGCTTTAATAAAGAACCCGTTGTGTTCCTTACTAAAAACACGGAGAGAAAATTCCTAGTGGTTACATATTCACAAAACACCAAATACCCCCCTTTTGCAGCTGGAATATTTTGAATTCCCTCTTTTAGGCTTTTGGCCAAGGCTGCTGATTCATCAACTAAATTTATGTTATTGAAATCGGCTATACCGGACTTAAACCCATCATTAGAAAACTTGGCTCTACGAATTGTCTTTCTTGAAAATGATTCGTCTAACGATGAAATTATAGTTTTCACGTTGACATTACCCCTATCCAGCTCTGTTTTTGTTAGAAACAAGTCTGCACCAGTTACCTTTTCATTTTTCTTAATTTCATGTATTACTACTGATTTAATATCCACGTTATTCACCCCAAGCCTTAAGAAACCGCTACTTCAGCGCTCATCAGTTTTATTCTGGTTCCCACATTCTTTCGTGGGAACCCATACCTCACATTATTTTTCCACCACCGTAGCATTCCCACGCCGGAGCATAAGAACGAGACGTAAACCACCTTACTCCGACGTATATGTAAACCGCTGCACAAAACTATCCAGCGTATTATGTTCCTTCACTTCGTCATGAGGGATCAGCAAGTATTTCCATTCTTTACCGCCATTCGCCAAAAGATGCTGGCTCGCATTTTCACACCACTGAGCACCTGCCTCAGCCTTAGCTAAAACATCCGCACTCCAACACCCTTTTTCATCCCGATGTTGTGTGCTCTTGGTCTCGACCATCAGTACTTGCTTGTCCATTTCAACGACAAAATCGGGCACGTACTCTGGCGTTTCAACACCTGATTTGTAGTAAATTTGAAACTGACCCTTTGCCGGTTTAAACCACTTTTCACAATCGCGTTCAACAATCACAGTAAAACGACGCTCCGTATCAGAGTCAAATTTTTGCAACGGGTATAAACATTTGTTGAAATTCCCAAACAACATCTGCTTAATCTTACCTTTTGAGTTCACCGTGTCACGGTAACTATTTATCGCTCGGCCTTTTGTCGCGGTATAGGCACAACGTTTTAATGGCGTGAATCCACTACTCACTTTCACTTCATAACCCGCCGCCTCTTCCCAAAAATTTTCTGCCATCTGTGTGTGGATGATTTTAGCCAACAACGCACGATTGCCATCCAAGACATTATTTACTTCATCCTCAGATGACAAATAGCTACGAAGATGTTCGACCGTTTGATTGGCCAACGCATAAATAAGCTCGGCATCATCATCGTAAGAGATATCATCATAATCAACCAAAGCGTGGATAATGTAATTCTCC
>JAFLJP010000098.1 GCA_022712945.1 Gammaproteobacteria bacterium
CTAGGAGCCTGTCCGAGAATAGATAGGTCTACTGCGAAAGCGTGTTTTTTGCTCATTTTCCCGCCAATTTTCGTTAAAGGGAACAGCCATTCGCCTCAAATTGTCGAAAAAATGAACTAAAAATCACACTCTCTCGCTACGACCTCTATTCTCGGACAAGCTCCTAGGCACTTTCGTGCAAGGCTTCAGCTGGTTTTTGCGATAAGGGGGGGCGATATTTGTTAGTTCATATAGGGTGAGTGGACCAGCCCTTTCAAGGTGACTATTCACTGGGGTTTTCTCCACGGAGCAAAAACATGCGGATGCTCTGAATACCCCCAGTTAAACGGGTTTCCCCATTACAACCCACTGTTATCTCAGCCGGTGAGTTCTCACAGGATATCAAGCCACGGCTAATATTTCACTCAAGTGAAAGCTTAATTTTTGCTATGGATAAATGATAAAAGTATCGTATTCAATCGTGCCTGTAGTAGCATAATCCCATGAAAACCAGCCTAGACCATCTACCGCAACGCAAACAACACGATGTGCAAACCATTGCCACCTTGCTGCGTGATGAATTAGATAAATACCTCGCAAACAAAGGGACTAAAGCGCATTACCGTATTCTCAAAATCATTCTTTTTGGTAGCCACGCCAAAGGCACTTGGGTTTACGACCCGGTTAATGGTTACATCAGTGATTACGACATACTTGTTATCGTTGATGATCCTGCCCTCGTTGAAGAACACTCGCTATGGCGTGCAGTTGAAGATCATATTCAACGACGCATCAGCACCCCAGTGGGTTTAATCACTCACACCATTGAAGATGTCAGCAACTACCTACATCAAGGGCACTACTTCTTTAAAGATATCCGAGAGCAGGGTATCGAACTCTATAGCAGTGGTGACAAAGCGCTGGTTCAGCCCGGAAACCTCACACCCCAAGAACAAAAAATCATTGCAGAAAAGCACTTTGATCGGTGGTTTGAAAGTGCTACTCGATTTTTCTTTAACTATATGACTAACTTTGAAAAAGGGTGGCATAAAGAAGCTGCGTTCATGCTTCATCAAACCGCAGAACGTTTCTACGGCTGCACGCTGCTCGTTTGCACCAACTACCTGCCTAAAACCCACAACCTATCCCAACTGCGCTCACTCTGTACTCAGCAAGATTCTCGATTCTTCGACAACCTCACCAGCAATACCCCGTTTGACCGCCGCTGCTTTCAACGCCTAAAGCGAGCCTATGTTGATGCGCGTTACTCTGAACACTATGAAATCACCGAAGCAGAGCTTAACTGGTTAGCCCAAGAAGTAGAAAAACTGCAAAGCTTAGCGGAAGAGGTTTGCAAAGCAAAAATTGCAGCATTTAATCAAGAGATTATTACCGATTAAGTGGTGTAGAAAGGAACCCGCATAGAGTGTGATGAAACGCATCACCCGACAGCCCCGCTTCCGATTCATCTGTTAAAAAATGGGCAGATGATAAAACGGGGCACCGGTATATAAATGCCACTGTTAGGTTATTCTCAAGCGCACATGGTGAGTATCACATACGGCAAATTACGCAGCCCTACATTTGAGCTGTGTTGTGAGTTACTAGGAGCTTGTCCGAGAATAGAGATCGTAGCGAGAGAGTGTGATTTTTAGTTCATTTTTTCGACAATTTGAGGCGAATGGTTGTTCCCTTTAACGAAAATGAGCAAAAAACACGCTTTCGCAGTAGACCTATCTATTTTCGGACAAGCTCCTAGACAAACAGTGGTAGCCTTTGCTGATTTCGATGGAACGCCAAGGTTAAACCCAGATACACCCTTCCCAAGTACGCCTGAGATTCCCGATACCAATAAGCGAAGGAGCCTCATATCCGGTTTATTGTCAAAAAGATGCGCCAAAATTCAACAGCGCCACCCGCCAATCAATAAACATCGTATGAGTTCCTACGATGCCAAATGAATAAACGGTTAAATACCAAACAGAGCATGGGTTTATCTATGCGTAGTGGTATAGTCAAAAGAAAGGGAGGTGACGGACTGTTATGGCAAGATTTAATTATATGCTTGCAGGCAGGCTTTAGCGGATGATTGAATAGCAGGAAATGACCCAAAGCAGTCTTTGGAAATAGGTGGGGATTAGCTTTCAGGGCTGGATTTATATTAATAAAGAGTCAATGTTGCACTTGACCCCTTCTTTTCTCAGATGCAGGCTAAAATATTGGCTTAAAATATCATCTAAATTCGACTCATCAACAACCACTCTTTCACGGCCATTTGGCCCGCTTAACTTCAGCTCATTATCGACGAGAATGCGTCTGCCCATCGGCTGCTGCAGTACAGCGATGCGTCGGTTGGTAAAAATACTCTCACTTGACGTGTAGTTAAAGAAATTTGGCAAGCTGTAATCCACCCAAGCTTGAGAGAATAACTCATAGCTGTACAGATCAACCCACTGCTCATTTAGTTTGATTTGTAAGAGATAATCCCGCTCACTGATTTGCTCTATTTTAAAACAATCAGGCCCTTGTTTAACCTCAGTTGGCAGTTGTGAAATGTTGATCGGTTGACGAATACCATGGGCACCAAATCCCGCATCGCACAACCACGACTCGCCCTCTAACTTAACCACCACAATCATATGTGTCTTTGGCCGTAAATCAGTATAGTTATAACGTGGGCGAGCGGCATGCATTTCATACTCAAACCCGAGCTTAACCAGTGCCATACAAAATAGACCGTTTACCTCATAGCAGTAACCACCGCGTTTTTTTACCAGCAACTTATGCACAATATCATCCGGCTTCAGTGAAACCGAACCACCTCGAATTACATCTAAATTTTCAAATGGAATAGAGTAAAGCTGCTGCTGCATGATGTTTCGCAATGTCTCAATATCACACGCTAACTCACCCTGATAGGCGATACGTGCAAGATAGTCGTCTAGGTGGAAGTTAGCTGACTGTGGCATGTTGTTCTCGAAAATGACTGTTAATTCACATCATTGCTTAGTTGAACCACAGGTTCAAGTCAGAGAGATGATCTATCTTTCTTTTTTAGCTCTTACCAAAAGGCAAGAGCTAAAGAGCGCTCTTAAGATGCTGTTTCTGCAATATGATAGGTTCCTGAATAGGAAAATATTTTTCCAAACAGCGGGTGAATCATATTGAAGTCGATGTAGAATTCATTATCTGAAAGCGCTTTTTCAATAATCGTCGCATCACCTAAAATAAACCACGTAGGGATGGGAATGGTGATACCGGCTACTTTCCATATATAACCGGTGCTTTTAAATTCTAATGCACCTGAATTAACCGACATCTTCATTTTAATTCCCATGCCATAACGGACATATTCGATAATCTCATCATCTTTCACATGTTCCATTCGCGATGAAAAAATCACCGGCTTTTTATTGGGGAAGATCAATGTTCGATGCCAAAACATTGCTTGATGATTATCCGTACTTGTCCAGTTTTTCACTTCAGTGGGGATGTTTTTCCCCTTATAAGGTACCAATGCCCCAAAGATTTTTCCCGGTAGTAAAAACAGCTTGGCGATATTTGAATGGTAAACCTCATCCATAACCCCATGAATCACCATGCTGGCGGTTTCACCAGGAGTGATATCGTAGTGCTGTTTAACAAGAGGGGCTAAATCATCCCATTGTGCACCTAACGCTTGTTTGATAACCGCTTGTTTGTTATTCGACATATCGTATCTCCTTATAGTGTCCACACGGGTTTGAATACCATTAAAAAGTAAACTGCAATCATCGCGCTAAAGGCGGGTATTCCTAGATAAAACCAATACTGTGCCAGTCGTTGATACTCCTTACCTAACTCACTCCCCTGAGTCACGGCTTGTTGTGATAAATCCCGCATCTTTATCTGCAACCATACCACCGGTAACCAACAGAGACCGGCCATAATAAAAAGCAGATAGGTGATAATCAACCACGGCTCAGTGAGGGTATAACCCATGCTATTCACCAGCAAAACTCCAGTAATTGGCTGAATGATAACGGTGGGCGTGGTGAACAAGTAATCAGCGATCACCACCGTTCGATTGGTGTGGTTGATTACCTGTAAATTATGACTGCGATCAGCAGACCATTTATAAAAAGCACTACCCAATCCAGTGCCAAAGAGTAACGTAGCACTTAATATGTGTAACCATTTCAGGGTTTCGTAGTCCATTGTTTTCTCTCCAAAACTAGCATGATGCTAATCGCCATTAATAAAGGGATGTTTTTACTGATCGGGCCAAATGGGTGTAACCACTGTTCCGCCAGCGATAAGGTAATCACCAACATATAGAGCAAAATAATCGAGATCTGGATGATGCCAACCAGGCGTATACGATAAGAGAGCAGTAACGCAATGCCGATGACCAAATCCACCGCCGCCGCACCATAAAGGATAAAAGATGCCCAAATGCCACTAATCCCCACCATAGCCAACATCGCATAACTACTATCCACTGGATAAAAGAAACACGAAACAATGGCGGTAAAGATCCATAAAAAGGCGATGGATAACCTCAGCAGTGGTTTTAAAAAATAGAGTCCCGCATGCCAGCGATCAGCCTGTTGTGCTGGCGCGTTTTGTAATGACTGCTCGAAACTCATCGGTGTAAATGAAAACTGCTTGATCAGTGGTTCAACATCGGCGGTATTACCATTGCGCAGCATCTGCACTGAATCTTTATTAATCGGCGTCTGAGGTAAAAAACCAGCGCTACGCCCCGCGATGAGTGCCAGTGTGTAAGGCAATGATATAAAGCGTGCGCGACCTAAACCAAGCCAAGGCCGCAGCTGTGAATAGAGCTGCTTAAAGGTAATCGCTTGTGGCCCTACCAGTTCGAAGCGCTGTTGCTGAATATTATCATCAGCAATAATAGCTTCGACGACCCGAATAACATCATCAATATGAATTGGCTGTATCGCTTGATCCCCCTTATCAATCAACGGAATGAGCGGCAAGCTAGCCACCGCTCTAAACAACGCCATACTCTTCGCACCCGTGCCATACACGATAGAGGGCAGCAGAATGTTCCAGTTAAGGGGAAGGCTCATCAAGTGTGCATCCGCCTGCTGTTTGGTGCGATGGTATTGGCTGATAGCATCCGCCTCGGCTCCTAATGCCGAGATTTGAATGACCTGCTTCACCCCCGCCGTAACCGACGCATCAAATAAGGCAATTGGCGCAGCAGTGTGCAGGGCCTCAAAGCTTTGAGAACCCGTTTGCTGAATAATGCCCACACAGTTAATCACCAAGTCGATGCCGTTTAGCCGAGGCAGCCAATCACTCGATGAATGATCATGCGTGAAATCCACCTTAATAATGGTTAGCTTAGACGCGGCTGGTAGCGCATTTACATTGCGCACACAGGCCATGACCTGATGCCCTTGTTTGAGCATCGCTTGAGTGAGGTGGCTACCAATAAAACCACTAGCACCGGTAATGAGTATCTTCATTTTATAGGCTCCAGCTCGCTTGCAGCTTTACTGACTACAGCCATGGTTGTGGCTGCCTGCATATCGACCTTAATGGCTTGCCATATCACGTAGGCAATCACTAGTAAGGTGATGCCGCTGCCTAATAGGCTTCTAAATAAACTGTCTTGAATCTCCAGTATGCTATTGACGGCATCACCGGCTTGAGTGGGAGCAAAATAGATCACCAATAACAGCGGGGCGATAACCAACATCAACAGACTAAACATCACCCAAAAATCTGCGCGGGTGGTGGTGCCGCAACTCTCTATCAAAATTTCACGTAGCAGCGGTTTAATAAGATAAATAAGTGAAAAACTAATGATGCAAGAGATAGCCACTTCAATAATAAACAGTGATAACTGGTCCATGATGTAACTCCTTATTTGATGCCTCTTTCTTTTATTTCTGTATAGACAGAAATGATTGGTTAAAAAAAGAGTCAGTGTTACCTGACTCCACATAGATGCGGCAACAGCCTGTTAAGGCCGCCTGCCTAAATGTTATTTCTTACCTAAAAACCCTTGTACCTTGGCACCCAGTTTGATGAGTTTGATCAGCGTAGATTTTGGCAGCCCTTTAATCTGCCCATGCCATGTATCCAGTGTTTCCATGAATACCAGCACCTCCTTGATGCGCTGTTTCACCTCTTCAGGTGTCTCTTTATCATCATCACACTCCAACACACATTCACGTAACACGCTCATGGTCGGGTCTAACTCGCGTTGCTTACGGCCTTCCATAATGGTGTAAAACAACTCCCAGGGATCTTTCATGGTGCTGAAATGATCACGTCGATCACCCATCTGCGGCGAGGTCTTTACCAAGCCCCATGACTGTAACTCCTTAATGCTAGTGCTCACATTAGAGCGTGCAACACCCAGCGTCTCAGTAATATCTTCCGCATTGAGCGGCAGCTTAGAGAGATAGAGCAGCGCATGAATTTGTGCCACCGTACGGTTAACTCCCCAACGGGTACCCATCTCACCCCAGTGGAGAATATACTTTTCCATTACCGGTGTTAGTTTCATTATTACACTCTGTTCAGTTGTTTCTGTTAATACTGAAATTAGTAAAATAAAATGGATTCGTCAAGTTTTTTGTTGAGATAAATGAAAAGATGAGCGTTATGGGAGGGCAGGAAAGGTTACTGCTTGCAGCTTAAAGACCAGAGAATAGGCGCTTGTTATAGAGTTCTTGAGTTGAATCAATTAATTTGATTTTACTGCATTCGGGGTGTCGCGGGTTGATGATAGCGCTTTTTTCAAGCCCACCTGAAACCGCCGCGCTGGGAACCAACAGAGCTAACTCTTCTCCTTTGTCCAGCCAATCACCACCGAGTGATTGTGTTGAGATAGGATAAGGATATTCCGCCCAATCATCCGGGCGCTGTTCTGTTGGCAGATCAAACACTGAAACAGTGTCAGGTAACTCATAGATGCCTAATCGGTAGCTTTTGGGTACCAGTCGAGGTGACGGGAGGTAATTAGCCATTTCAAGCATCGCGACTGACGCAGAGAGTGCAAAGTAGATAACCGGTTGTCCAGCTCGGTTCCAGCGTGCTCCATCTTGATAGCTAGCACCGAGGCCTCGTAGATCATTGAGATATATCTCAGGTGATATTCGATACAACCTCATTAACTAAACTCACCATATTCAATTTTGCGAAGCGCTTGTGCAACCCACTGCCGTCCCTCAAAAGTATCAAACAGATCTTCAGCTGATTCGCCAGATAGCGCTGAAAGGGGGGTTTTGATCCACTCAATCGCTTTTTCAGTGCTTCCGAAAACCGCGATGGCTTGTCTGTAGATTCGGATCATATCAAGCAGTTCTTCGCTATCTGTCCGACTCATGTGTTTAACACGATAGACGCGGCTTAAATTAGAGGCAGAGATATCAAGCACACGCGCAATCAACTCGCGATTGTTAAACGCTTTAATGACGCTTCTAACAACACCACCAGGGACACCCGCACGAACAGTACGAATGAACGCCGCTTGGTTGGTAAAAGCTTCAGCTTGAATACCAAAGGATTCAATAATATCCAGGGTTTGAGTCATGATAGTTCTTCTAAATGATCATAATGATCTAAGTATAGCGTCATATTGATGATATTCAATGTTTAAGGTGATTTGCTTGAAAGCTATTTATTGATGATTGAGAGGGGTTGGTTTGTTGGTGATGGCTTTAAAATGGGGCGTAACTTTGGGTTTTTTTATGAGGGTAATCTCACTGCCAAGTGGTTGGTCAAAGTGATTAAAACATACGCAGGATGATTAAGCTGTTTGGTTTATATCAAATAAATGAAGTGGAAACTGGATGTTAGTTAGTGGGGGCAATTAATTTTACCTCATCGATTGAGTTACTAAAAAAGAAGGCTGGACAACAAATGCGATGCTGGCATTTTAAGCTGCAAGATCAATAATGAAATACAAAAATTGAATGGAGAGTAACGACCCGAAGCTTATCGTTGATAAGTTATAATTTGACTTAATTACCTCCTGAGAACGGTGCTAGCCCTGGCCGGAATAACCATACGGAAGATTACGCTTCGCTAATCTGCCCTACAAGTGATCTGAGTTACGAGTTGACATTTATTGCCATTGTTCATTTTATCCGCAAAATCAGTCTGGAATACTTGCTTTATTTAGTGATTAAATACGTTTAAAATATCTAGAAAATCAATTGTTTAAATAATATCTAATAGATTTAGATTCTGAAGGGAGAACAGATGAGTGAGTTCAATAAGAAGGGGTTACTGCTATTTTTAACGTGGTTATTTGTCATTTCACTAACGGGATGTGGTGACGGTAGTACTGAGTCCAGTACCGATTCCAGCGAATATACGGTTGGAGGAACAGTTTCAGGGCTTGTAAGCGGGGGCCTGGTACTTGAGTTTACGGATAGTGAAACCCTGACCATCAATAATAATGGTCGTTTTACTTTTACTACAAAACTAGCTTCTAATTCAACCTATTGGGTCGACATTAAGGAGTTACCTTCTATTCATGGAAACAGCTGCCATGCTATTCATCGTTATGGAAAGATCACCAACAAAGCTATAACTGACATACATATTTATTGCTCTGTACCTACCGTATTGGTAGAAGACCTAACCTTCACTAGTACAGAGTTAAAAGAATGTGTGAAAGCTACGAACGCAACATATGTTGAACAATTATATATTCTAAGCTGTGATAATTCTCGGATTGAAAGTCTTGGCGGCATTGAGCAGTTAATTAATTTGAATTGGATAAACTTGAGTACGAGTAGTCGCGCTACCATAGCCCCTCTTTCTGGATTAACCTATCTAAATACTCTAGTGTTAAATAATACAGATGCTAGTGACTTAACTTCCCTAGTAGGGTTAGACCACCTTAGGTACTTAGACACAAGCCACGGTAATATCAGCGACCTGTCTCCCTTACAAAATTTATCTAATATCGAATATTTAGGTTTAGATGCTAGTAATGTAACGGATGTATCCAGTCTAAGAGGTCTTAAAGAGCTTATTGTTTTAAATCTTAGCCGCAATCCAATAAGCGATATTTCACAACTTAGGGATACGCCCAAACTCTATAGGCTTTATCTGGACCAAACCAATATAACGGATATTAGCAGCCTAGTTAGGGTTCCCAGCATAGAACAATTGTATATTCACAATAATACTATTAACGATATTTCCTCTCTTAGCCAACTTGATAAACTTCGTTTTTTATATGCGTCTGACAACAATGTTATTGATTTAACACCGTTGAAAAACTTGGGGAATCTTCAGTGTATAGTGGACCCCGAATTCCAGACAATAGTTTAAGCTTCAGTTTTTCCCCAAGGGAAATCGAAATGAGTGAGACAAAGAAACGTAAAGTCCACAGTGCTGAGTTCAAAGCAAAGGTAGGGCTTGAAGCAGTGAAAGAGATGAAGACCATAAACGAAATTGGTCAAGAATACGGGGTTCATCCCGCTCAGGTTCGTCAGTGGAAAAAAGCCATTCAAGAGCAGGCTAAAAGTTTGTTTGAGGGAAAGCGGGGCCCGAGTCCTAAACCCGTACCTGAGCACCAAGATCCAGAGCGACTTTACAGCGAAGTAGGCAAGTTAAAGATGGAGCTTGATTGGTTGAAAAAAAAGTCAGGGATCAGCCTGCCATGATTCGGCAGTCGTGGATAAACAAGGAAGAGTCTGTACCGATGGTGAGTCAGTGCCTATTGGCTGGCGTGTCACGGGCGACAGTCTATGCGCACCGCCATCTTAAGGGTGATGATGAGATGGATTTACTGCTGTGTCGACTTATTGATGAAGAATACACACGCCACCCTTTTTACGGTAGTCGTCGAATGGTGGTATACCTCAATGGCTTGGGTCATCAGATTAACCGTAAGCGGGTACAGCGTTTGATGCGAAAAATGGGGCTGGCGGGAATGGCACCTGGGCCAAATACTAGCCTGTCGCACCCCAAACATAAGGTCTACTCTTACCTGTTACGAGGCGTTGATATCATAAGGCCTAACCAGGTTTGGAGCACCGATATCACCTATATTCGCTTAGCGAGCGGGTTTGCTTATCTAGTCGCTATTATCGATTGGTATAGCCGCAAGGTACTGAGTTGGCGGTTGAGTAACAGCATGGATGCTATCTTCTGTGTAGATTGCTTGGAGGAGGCTCTGCGCTTGCATGGTAAGCCGGAAATTTTTAATAGTGATCAAGGCTCACAATTTACAGGGAATTCATTTATCGATGTTCTCAAGCGGGAGGCGATCGCTATTAGCATGGATGGGCGAGGCCGAGCGTTAGATAATATCTTTGTTGAGCGACTATGGAGGAGCGTGAAGTACGAAGATATTTATCTGAATGGATACTCAAACATGAGGGATCTACTCATTGGTCTGACCAAGTACTTCACTTTTTACAACGGTGAGCGGCCTCATCAGTCGCTTAATTACAGCACCCCCGGTCAAGTTTATGCTTGTGGTCAAGGCGGAGGAGCAAAGATCGTAGACAAATTCTGTAAAGAGGAAAAGAGCGAAGTGATAACACTTCCGGGGCAGCGCCGACCCGCTGCATATAATCTGGGATGTGAAGCTTAAACTATGGTGTTTTCTGTCTTGACTTGGGGGTCCACTTTAGTGGCTTTATCTAGGGGGAAATAACATTACAGATGTTACAAGTCTAGCAGGGCTGACGGCTCTAACTCGGCTTCGGCTAAATGATAATGATATATCTACTGGAGTTGATACTTTAGTTAACCTTACAAATGCAGAAATAATCGACTTGGAAAACAATAGTAATATTCCATGTGAAGACTTATCTACGCTGATAACCGCGCTTTCTGGTGTCGTGGTGGAGCCGACTTACTGTTATTGAAGGAGTTTCAGGTTGCTGGAGGCAAGGTGCAACTCGTAACACAGCTCAAATGTAGGGCTGATTAGTGAAGCGTAATCTGCCGTATGCTACATTTCTAACACTTCAACCCAAAAAACAGAGGGGCAAGTGCAATATTACCCCTTTCTTATTGGGAATCAGAAGAGGCAGAGGCACACTTACCTTTATAAGTAAGAATTGATTCTATGGGCTCTTAGAATCTAAAGTCTTTATGCAATTTACCCCAGTGTGCCTTGAGCTGTAGTTTATGATCATCATTCATCGGCAGGTCATTTATTGCTGTTGGCCACAAAGTTTTAGCCTTGTCTAAAGCATCGTCAAGATGGGGCTTAATCACTCGCCATGGTATGTCTGATTTATCAGCCCAGAATTTGAAATGCGCATAAGAGACGTCATACCAGTTTTTGGTTTTTCCTAAATTAAGTGCAAAGTGTTTTTCGTTATCAATGTAAACACTTGTTGTGACAATATCATAAGCAGGGGAAAGCTTAGGTGTAACTTGGTCTGAGTAGAGTAAGCTCCAGTTTTTTAGATGCGCATCACCATTGGCCAGCAGAATGTTAACCAGCAAACGCCTAGCAAATTGTTGAGTGTCAGCTAATCCATTACCAGAATATCGATAAAGAATTCTACCGATTTGTTCGTAATTAGCCGTATTATATTTTTCGTGAGGATACTTCACCAATACTTGCGCAAAATCTTCCATGTGAATGCGTTCATTTTCATTTCGATCAAAACGCCTGATCGCAAATGCTTGTTGCTCATCGGGCAAATTAATCGGTGGTAAATTATCCAACTTATCCAGCTCAACCAACTTGATTTCAGGTATATCAATGCCGACTAATGAAGCCAGTGTCATCGCCGTGTATTCGTTCAGCGGCACGTTCTTGTGCTGAGTTGAAGGGGTTTTAATGATCCAATCGCCAAGCGCATCACCGGTAGATAGGTTGTAACGCCCCTCTTTCTCCTTCATGGAAAACTTCATCTGCACACCCGCCAAAGAGAACTTATGTTCCTGAAATGCGTTCTCAAACGTGATGGCCTTAGCTTTACCATGAGTCGATAAAATGTACTCAGGTACATCATCAGGGGTCATCGATTTAGCCACTAATGCACCCGGTAAGTCTTCACCCAAATAAGAGAGAATATGGAATTCATTATCAACATGCACCTTGAGTCCTTGAGCAATCAATTCCCTAAGTGAGCCTTCTGGCAGTAGGTTGGACAATATAGGATGCAGGCGTTGATTCCTCGCCCAGGGTTCAGCCATTAAATGATCTGCGCGGGGGAATTCAGGGTGTGTGGTTAAGCTAAAAGTAGGGCGGTTGGCATCAACCCTAAACGTGTCTGCAAAACTCAGCACATTTCGACCATTTGCATAACCTGCTAAGTAGCCTACAAGCCTGTCATGTAGCGTCAGTTTAAGGACATTTACTTCATCAATGCCACGACTACTCAAGCGTCATCTCCTAGCAGGCCTTGCCATGGGTCATCAGAAAGGCTCTTTTTCTCTTTGCTTTCCGAGGTGTGTAGCGGCTCTACAGCAAGATCTGAGCTACTACTCTCAAGCAGCGCGTAAATAGCCTTTAGCTTATCTTTGGGTATCAGCATAATCTCGCTGTTAAGACCTTTTGCAATCAACTCAAGTGTATCTAGCCTAGGGTTACCCTTTGACTCCAAACGCTGATATTGCTGACGAGAAACACCCACCCGTAGCAGCATATCGTTTTGCTTAAGACCCAACGCAAGGCGCTGCTTTTTGAGTTGCTGAAGTAATGGTTTTGTCATAGTAAACACATAAGTTGCTTTATCGTATAATGAAACATATTAGTTTCTTTTTTATAATTGGCAACTAATATATTGTTTTTAGAGGTGGCAAAACATAGCAGCATCCTAAATATAGATAATCTAGTGGGTTAGGTTTGCAGGTGATGGCTTTAAAATAGGGTGGTAGCTATGGGTGTTTTTTTATGGGGGAATCTTACTGCTAGGTGGTATGGTTAATAATATTGAAATAACGGTACTATTGGTCAGAGCAATGGCGGGTAACGACCCGAAGCGGGTGTTGGATGAGATCAATTTACACTGAACCCATTGATAGAATTGCTATTTTAAATGATGGATATCCTGAAGAGTTATTCAATGGGAAATCCTGTATGTCGATCAATCATTGTTTATTCGACATATATTAATAATGTGTCGGCCACGTCGACATATCAGAATCAAATGTCGAAATAATTGGCATGTCTCGACATATGACATTATGCTGGTTGAATAAGTAGTGGCTTATCAATGCCATTATGATCAGGATTTACGGAATAGTGAGCATGTCGACTTTTAACCCAAAACAGCCCTTTAATAATCTACCCACACTGCCGCCTAGGCAAGAGATAGAGACTCGTGCTATTTGGAAGCTATGTACCGAAGCCCGTGTTGCACTGGCAGAGTTAAAGCAAGTCGGTGAGCTGATTCCTAATCAATCCGTGCTGATAAACACCATTCCTTTGCTCGAAGCTCAAGCCAGTTCTGAGATCGAAAACATCGTCACCACCAGTGACCAGCTTTTTCGCTTCGCCGATAGCAATCTGAATCACGCAGCAAACCAAACTGATCCCGCGACTAAAGAAGCGCTGCGCTACCGTGCCGCACTTTACCAAGGCTTTCAAACGATACAACAACGGCCACTGAACACTAATTTAGCCGTAGAGCTTTGCCGCACTATTAAAGGCAGTAATCTTGATATTCGCCGTGTACCCGGCACCACGTTAGCTAATGATCGAACAGGTGATGTGATCTATACGCCTCCAGCGGGCGAGACGGTCATCCGCCAGTTATTGTCCAACTGGGAGCAGTTTTTACACAACCATGAAGAGATCGACCCATTGGTACGCATGGCGGTGGCTCACTACCAATTTGAAGCCATTCATCCGTTTACTGATGGTAATGGTCGTACCGGTCGGCTACTTAATATCCTTTACCTGGTTGATCAGCAACTGCTTAGTCTGCCAGTGCTCTACCTGTCGCGCCACATCATCCAAAACAAGGCGGACTACTACCGCTTGTTATTGGAAGTCACAGAGCACAGCAACTGGCAGGAGTGGATCATCTTCATGCTCACCGCCGTTAAAGAGACTGCACAATGGACTACAGACAAAATACACGCTGTACGCAAGCTACAAGAGCAAGCCGTGGCGTATGTGCGAGAGCAGCAGCCAGCCATCTATAGCAGAGAGCTAGTAGATCAAATATTCAATCAACCCTATTGTCGTATCGGCAATCTGGTGGATGCAGGTATCGGCCATCGTGAGACCTCATCAAAATACCTCAAAGCACTGTGTGATATCGAAGTATTGCAAGAGGTGAAGGCAGGGCGGGAAAAGCTGTTTGTACATAATAAGTTATTACAGTTGCTGACAATGGATAGCAATGAATTTACTCACTATGGCCAGTCGTCATATTAAGGATGTTGAATAGCTGAGAGGAAAAGGGTAGATATCATATTGACTCTTTTACCTACAAGTTTTTCTCAGACCGTGATTTGATAGTGGGTGCCCGGTTTCATTAAACCACTACACTTAGCACATATCATAGGCCAGGTATGTTAAGTCAAGATTTAACCCCTTAACTTTTTTATTTTCTGTCTAAGCATTGAGCCATAAATGCAGAGGCACGGAGGCGCAGAAAAAAGAAGGTCAAATAATGCTACCTGCAAGGCAGTGGTAGCCTTTGCTGATTTCGATAAAACCACAAAATTAAACCTCGATATATCCCTTCCGAATACACCTGAAATTCCCGACTCCAATAAGCGAAGGAGCCCCTTGTCCGGTTCATCGGTCAAAAGATGCACCAATATTCAACAGCGCCGCCCGCCAAATAATAAACATTGTATGAGTTACCGCGAGGCTAAATGAATAAAAGATTAATTACCAAAC
>JAFLJP010000011.1 GCA_022712945.1 Gammaproteobacteria bacterium
TTCACTGAGTCTCGGGTGGAGACAGTGTGGCCATCATTACGCCATTCGTGCAGGTCGGAACTTACCCGACAAGGAATTTCGCTACCTTAGGACCGTTATAGTTACGGCCGCCGTTTACCGGGGCTTCGATCAAGAGCTTCGACCTAAGTCTAACCCCATCAATTAACCTTCCGGCACCGGGCAGGCGTCACACCCTATACGTCCTCTTTCGAGTTTGCAGAGTGCTATGTTTTTAATAAACAGTTGCAGCCACCATTTTAATGCTACCTAGTCCAGCTTACGGAGCAAGTCCGATCACCAGCCTAGGTGTACCTTCTCCCGAAGTTACGGTACCATTTTGCCTAGTTCCTTCACCCGAGTTCTCTCAAGCGCCTTAGGATTCTCACCCTGCCCACCTGTGTCGGTTTGGGGTACGGTCACTTTATACCTGAAGCTTAGAGGCTTTTCTTGGAAGCATGGCATCAATCACTTCACGACCGTGGTCGTTCGTCATCACGTCTCAGAATTAAGGTCCCGGATTTTCCTAAGACCTCTCCCTACTCGCTTGAACCTGGATAACCAATCACCAGGATGACCTAGCCTTCTCCGTCCCCCCATCGCAGTATAAAGCGGTACAGGAATATTAACCTGTTTCCCATCGACTACGCATTTCTGCCTCGCCTTAGGGGCCGACTCACCCTTCGCCGATTAGCGTTGCGAAGGAAACCTTGGGCTTTCGGCGTGCGAGTTTTTCACTCGCATTATCGTTACTCATGTCAGCATTCGCACTTCTGATACCTCCAGCATCCCTTTCAGAACACCTTCGACGGCTTACAGAACGCTCCTCTACCATGCGGGTGTTATAAATAACACTCGCATCCGCAGCTTCGGTACACAGTTTGAGCCCCGTTATATCTTCCGCGCAGGCCGACTCGACCAGTGAGCTATTACGCTTTCTTTAAAGGATGGCTGCTTCTAAGCCAACCTCCTGGCTGTCTGTGCCTTCCCACATCGTTTCCCACTAAACTGTGATTTTGGGACCTTAGCTGGCGGTCTGGGTTGTTTCCCTCTCCACAACGGACGTTAGCACCCGCTGTGTGTCTCCCGTGATTGCACTTCCAGGTATTCGGAGTTTGCATTCGGTCAGTAGAGCTTGACGCCCCCATTGCGAAAACAGTGCTCTACCCCCTGGAGTGAGACACGAGGCGCTACCTAAATAGCTTTCGAGGAGAACCAGCTATCTCCGAGCTTGATTAGCCTTTCACTCCGATCCACAGCTCATCCCCTCATTTTTCAACATAAGTGGGTTCGGTCCTCCAGTAGGTTTTACCCCACCTTCAACCTGGCCATGGATAGATCGCTCGGTTTCGGGTCTACACCCAGCAACTAGACGCCCTATTAAGACTCGGTTTCCCTACGCCTCCCCTATTCGGTTAAGCTTGCTACTGAATGTAAGTCGCTGACCCATTATACAAAAGGTACGCAGTCACAGAACAAGTCTGCTCCTACTGCTTGTATGCATACGGTTTCAGGATCTATTTCACTCCCCTCACAGGGGTTCTTTTCGCCTTTCCCTCACGGTACTGGTTCACTATCGGTCAGTAAGTAGTATTTAGCCTTGGAGGATGGTCCCCCCATGTTCAGTCAAGATAACTCGTGTCCCGACCTACTCGTTTTCAATGTCATTGCCTTTTCGTGTACGGGGCTATCACCCTGTATCGCCGGACTTTCCAGACCGTTCCACTAAAACAAAAACACCTTAAGGGCTGTTCCCCGTTCGCTCGCCGCTACTCAGGGAATCTCGGTTGATTTCTTTTCCTATGGTTACTTAGATGTTTCAGTTCACCACGTTCGCCTCCCTAACCTATGTATTCAGTTAGGAATACCTGATAAATCAAGTGGGTTTCCCCATTCGGAAATCCTCGGATCAAAGTCAATTTGCAGACTCCCCGGGGCTTATCGCATGCTATAACGTCCTTCATCGCCTCTTACTGCCAAGGCATCCACCGTATGCACTTAGTCACTTGACCATATAACCCCAAAAAGTCTGAGATCATATTTCACAACCCCTCAACCCTTCTTAAAATTGAGTGACTGCTTTTTCATTTTGCTGACTATGAGCTAGATTTCAAATCTCCGTAACAAATACTTCCGCATTCGCTACAGCGCCTTGATTAAAACTCCCAAATTTTTAAAGAGCAAAGAGCGCTTCTTTCAAAGCTTCTCTTTTTTCTGATTAACATCAGAGCT
Organism: Gammaproteobacteria bacterium; assembly: GCA_022712945.1. GTDB lineage: Bacteria > Pseudomonadota > Gammaproteobacteria > RBG-16-57-12 > RBG-16-57-12 > JAFLJP01. The sequence goes on from JAFLJP010000011.1 coordinate 2,230, forward strand.
AAGTGTTTTATAATGAATTATTCTGAATTAATTCATCGCTCACTTAGCTTTGATTTCAATCGGGTCACATCAGTATGGTGGAGCTACGCGGGATCGAACCGCGGACCTCCTGCGTGCAAGGCAGGCGCTCTCCCAGCTGAGCTATAGCCCCATGACCGATGATTGGTGGGTCTGGGTGGATTTGAACCACCGACCTCACCCTTATCAGGGGTGCGCTCTAACCAACTGAGCTACAGACCCGAGCTCATCTTTATCATTAATCAAGTAATCTGTTGTGGACACTTACGCCGAGATAAAATCTCTTGAAAGGAGGTGATCCAGCCCCAGGTTCCCCTAGGGCTACCTTGTTACGACTTCACCCCAGTCATTGACCACAAAGTGGTAAGCGACCTCCCGAAGGTTAGTCTACCTACTTCTTTTGCAGCCAACTCCCATGGTGTGACGGGCGGTGTGTACAAGGCCCGGGAACGTATTCACCGCGACATTCTGATTCGCGATTACTAGCGATTCCGACTTCATGGAGTCGAGTTGCAGACTCCAATCCGGACTACGAACAGCTTTCTGGGATTAGCTCCACCTCGCGGCTTGGCGACCCTCTGTACTGCCCATTGTAGCACGTGTGTAGCCCTACCCATAAGGGCCATGATGACTTGACGTCATCCCCACCTTCCTCCGGTTTGTCACCGGCAGTCTCCTTAGAGTTCCCACCATTACGTGCTGGCAACTAAGGACAAGGGTTGCGCTCGTTGCGGGACTTAACCCAACATCTCACGACACGGGCTGACGACAGCCATGCAGCACCTGTCACCGGCCAATTGAAGGGCTCCGTCTCCGGAGCCCCGACCGGGAAGTCAAGGGCTGGTAAGGTTCTTCGCGTTGCCTCGAATTAAACCACATGCTCCACCGCTTGTGCGGGCCCCCGTCAATTCCTTTGAGTTTTAGTCTTGCGACCGTAGTCCCCAGGCGGGGTGCTTAACGCGTTAGCTGCGTCACCAAACAGCATGCTGCCTGACAACTAGCACCCATCGTTTACGGCGTGGACTACCAGGGTATCTAATCCTGTTTGCTCCCCACGCT
>JAFLJP010000060.1 GCA_022712945.1 Gammaproteobacteria bacterium
TGTTTTAGAGTCAGCGATTACGCTAAAGCCTATTGTCGGATTTCAAGTTACCTGCAAACGATGGCAAACAAAGGCTTCAATCCACTCATTGCTATTCAAATGGCATTGGCTGGTAATGTTGATGGGGGTGAGTAGTTACCAATTAACGATGACATAGCCTTTAACTTTTAATCCTTCACCCCGCCAATGTTGACTAAAATAGGGGGTTTATTGTGCCACCCTTTCAAATTAGGTGATGAAAACAGGCTTTGGGGTGAATATTGAGGGCGGCTGATTCTCTATCTGGGGATTTGGGGATATGAAAGCCTATCTGAACTGGCTTAAGGGGTTTTCAAAAAAACATTCGGTTGATATACATGCCTGGGTATTGATGACGAACCACCTGCACTTGCTGTGTACTTCTCATAAAGAGGGTGCATCACTCTAGCTTTAGGCTGCTACCCACTAAAGGCATTTCGTATCAGCTGCTTCACAACTTGGGGGTCAAAAGGTTTATCGCAGATACCTGAAACACCGGACTGCTGTACGGCACTCAGGCGGGTGCCACTCTCTTCACTGGTGACCATCAGTACCGGAATGCTGCGTTGACTGCTGTGTTGGCGAATGTAGCGGGTGAGCTGTTCACCATCCATCTCTGGCATGTTGTAGTCGGTGATTACCAGATCAAAGTAGCTCTCGTTCAGCATTTTTGCCGCTTCAATGCCGTTGTTGGCGGTGGTAATGTTTTCGATGCCCAGGTTGGTGAGTACGCGGCTGATATGGCGGCGTGCGGTGAGGCTGTCATCGACCACCAGTACCGCAAGGCTATCTACATCAATATCAATCAGTGCATTTTCATCCACAGTAATGTGGTCGAGAGTGGAGTAGAGTGCGCGTTTCAGGTCTACAATTTCAAAGGGTTTGGGGAGGATGGCAACTACCCCTGCTTGACGTAGGGGGTCAAGCTCGGCAAATGAGGTTTCGCTGGAGATCAGCATAAAGGGGATATCTTGTAGCTGTTGATGGCTGCGCATGGTTTGAACCAGCTGGGTGGCGTCGCAGTCGGGCAGGTAGAGGCTGCTGATGACTAGGTCGGGCTGGTTGTCGAGCATGTACCTTAGAGCTGAGGCTGCGTTGTTGACCACTTCCAGTTTGTCCAGCTGGAGCGCGGTTAAGCGTTCACACAAAATTTTTGCCTGGGTGCTGGAGGGTTCGACAATTAACAGTGACAGGTCGTTTATGCTGAGTGATTCCATGCTTAATCCTATTGCGTTATCTCCTAATCAATCGACCTGCACGGAAACACCTTTAGCTACGAGTGCCATGTCCACGGTTGAGCAGCCAAAGTGCAACGAAAGAGAGGGCAGCAATGAAGAGCATAATGAGCCCGAATGAGGCGAAGGGTGTGATATCTGAACTGCCCAGTATGCCGTAACGGAAACCATTCACCATGTAGAGGATCGGGTTGGCAAGTGAGACGCTCTGCCAAAACTCAGGCAGCATGCTGATGGAGTAGAAAATTCCTCCCAAATAGGTGAGCGGGGTGAGGATGAAGGTAGGGACGATTGAGATATCGTCAAATGAGTTGGCGTAAATGCCATTGATCAAGCCCGCCAGCGAAAAGAGGATGGCGGTGAGCAGTGCAATGGCGATGGTAATACCGTAGTGGGCGATATTGAGATCGCTAAAAAGCAGTGAAACCAGAGTTACTGCCAGGCCAACCACCAATCCGCGCACTACACCACCGGCGACAAAACCCAGCAGGATAACGTAGCTCGGTAGCGGGGCAACCAGCATCTCTTGAATGTGGTTTTGATACTTGGCACTGAAGAAGGAGGAGACCACATTGCTGTAGGAGTTTGTGATGATGGCCATCAAAATTAGACCCGGCACGATGTAGTCCATGTATTGATAGCCATCCATATCGCCAATCTGTGAGCCGATCAGGTTGCCAAAAATAACAAAGTAAAGTGAGGTGGTGATAACAGGCGGCAGGATGGTCTGCATCCAGATGCGCATGAAGCGCAGCACCTCTTTAAATAGAATGGTCTGGAAGGCGGTATATTTTTCTGATGCAGTCATCTTATTTGCCCTCACTGTTCTGGTTGACCCGCGTTAAAAAAAGTTGCTCCAGACGATTGGTTTTATTTCGCATGCTCAGTACGTTAACCCCATGTTGGGTGAGTGCCTCAAAAAGCTTATTGATACCGGCCTCTTTATGAATGTGTACCTCAAGGGTGATGTCATCAATGACGATGATATTGTGCCCAGGGAGAGAGAATGAAGCATCAATCGGTTCAGCAAGGTCTAATACAAACGCCTCATCATTAAGCTGGTTCAGCAGTTTTTTCATGCTGGTATTTTCAATGATTTTCCCTTGATCGATAATCGCAATATTGCGGCACAGGCTCTCCGCTTCTTCCAAGTAATGGGTGGTGAGGATAATGGTGGTACCTTGTGCGTTGATCTCTTTCAGAAACTGCCACATACTGCGACGTATCTCGATATCGACCCCGGCGGTCGGTTCATCCAAAATAAGTAGCCTGGGTTGGTGCACCAGTGCTCGTGCAATCATCAAACGCCGTTTCATCCCTCCTGACAAATTGCGTGACATGGTGCTTCGCTTCTCCCACAGCCCCAGCTGTTTGAGATATTTTTCAGCACGCCGGGTGGCGGTGGCACGGTCGATGCCGTAATAACCCGCCTGGTTAATCAACACCTCTTGCACCGGTTCCCACACATTGAAGTTGAACTCCTGTGGTACCAACCCGATACATGACTTGGCCGCCTCCAGCTCACTGTCGAGGTTATGGCCAAATATTGATACCTCACCGGCACTTTTGTTAATCAATGAACTTAAAATGCCAATCGTGGTGGATTTTCCGGCACCATTTGGCCCCAGCAGGGCAAAAAAATCCCCCTGTTCCACGGTTAAATTGATACCGTTAAGTGCAGTAAAACCATTCTTGTAGGTTTTTTGTAGCGCTTGAATGTGAAGTGCTGCGGTCATCATGAAATAGCCGAAATAAATGAGCGGTTATCTTAACATGCAAGTAACTTATGTGGACTCCCCCTTTGTCAACAATAAAGCCGCTCCAATAAAGAAATAAATGCGTACTTATGAGCCTCTTGCAAAATCCCACAGAACAGCGGGTTTATTAGTGTTTGATGACAAAAAAAGAAAGTACCTGATTCATTTTGGCAAAATAAGCTTGCGACTTCAAACCAATAGAATCATTAACATAGACTAA
>JAFLJP010000054.1 GCA_022712945.1 Gammaproteobacteria bacterium
GTTGGCAGAGCGGGTTCAGTATTTACAAGAATTAACAGAGCAATTGTGCCAAGCCAAAATTGCTAGTTTTAATCATGAAGAAAAGGCATAACAAATCGTTAAACCGGACAGTTTTCCGCGTCGTGCATTTGTGCTAAAAAAGCCTAGCACAAGCCGCCGTCGCTCCAAACTGCCAGTTAACGAGGCCGTTATGCCTCAAAATCATCCTTAGCCTTGAAGTTGTCATTGATAATAGTAGTATGACCTAATGAATAACAATCTCGATCATTTACCCGCCTCTAGGCAAGATAACTTGGCTCATATTGTCACGATTCTTCGTGATGAATTTGAACAAGTGACGGGCTTTGCTACGGGTAAGCGGAAACATGGCCGAATAGTAAAAATCATCCTCTTTGGTAGCCACGCCACCGGTAAATGGGTTAATGACCCTGCCCATGGCTATATTAGCGATTACGATATTTTGGTAATTGTTAACGGCAGAGAGATGGTTGAAGAGTATAAAATTTGGCATATAGCAGAAGATCGTATCTCTATCCGTGTTCGTCAGCCCTTAAACCTATTGGTTCATACCATTAATGAAGTGAATAGTGCTTTACGAGAAGGGCAATATTTTTTCACCGATATAAGGCGAGAAGGGATTGTTCTGTTTGAGAGTGATGCCCGTGAATTAGCTGAGGCGGGTAATTTAACATCTGAAGAGTACAAAACTATTGCAGAGAAAAATTACGATCAATGGTTTACAAGTGCAAGGGGGTTTTACAGGTTTTATGAGGTGGGCATTGAAGAAGGGAATTTAACAGGAGCCGCTTTTCAGCTTCATCAAGCTACAGAGCGTTACTTGGCATGTTTGTTATTGGTTTTAACCAATTACAAACCCTATAGCCATAATTTGACACCTCTTAATTCCTTGGCAATTTCACAAGATGAGCGCATTGCGGAGGTTTTCCCCCAAGAAAACAAAATTCAGCGCCGCCGTTTTCAGTTATTAAAAAATGCATACATTGATGCTCGTTATTCTGAGCATTATAAAATCACTCAAGAAGAGCTTGAGTGGCTGGCTGAACGGGTTAAGTGTTTACAGGAGCTAACAGAGCAATTGTGCCAAGCCAAAATAGCTAGCTTTGATCATGAAGAAAAGGCATAACCAAAGGGTCAAGCGGATCGGCCTACCGCGGCGTTGTTTTTGTTTGGCGGCAAATTGAGAATTCAGTGTACTTGGGTAGTTCGGTGTTGGCCGCCCGCTTACCCAGGTCGTTAGCCCCACGTAAAGAAGGAGTTTCGTATAAATATTCGACCAGAAAATACGATAGATAAAGATGAAATCAGAAATGTAACTGAAGAAGCCTTTAAAAATTCCCCACATAGTGACCATCGGGAACAATTCATTATTGAAGCATTAAGAAGCGCTGGTAAATTATCAGTTTCACTCATTGCTGAAGTCGATGGGAAAGTAGTTGGACATGTTGCGGTATCGCCAGTTTCAATATCAGATGGTGCCACCGGCTGGTATGGCTTAGGGCCAATATCAGTAGCTCCAATGCATCAGAGGAAAGGCATTGGGGCTAAACTCATGGAGTGTTCGTTAAATGAATTGAAAGATATTAATGCGCTAGGGTGTGTTCTGCTTGGTGATCCTCGCTATTATTCTCGTTTTGGCTTTAAGGCTGAAGAAAGTCTAGTATTCCCTGGTGTTCCATCTGAATATTTTCAGGCAATTTTGTTTTCAGGCGTGTTGCCAAAGGGTGAGGTGACTTACCATGAATCATTTTATGATCAGGGCTAACAAGCCGCATAAACTCGGACATGCCTCCGCGATGTTTCTTTTGTGCTGGAAAGGCTAGCACAAAAGAAACCTCACTACGGCATGCCGGTTATGCGGGACGTTAGCACTCAAAACATATCAGCATATTGTGCTAGCTCAAGGTAAAATAAATCAATGATATTTTTAGGATGTAATAGCAGTAAATGAAACCGACAGCAATTAGTTTGTTTTGTGGTGCGGGTGGTTGCTCCCTTGGATTTAAACAGGCGGGCTATACCATTTTGTATGCAAATGACAAAGATGTAGCCGCAGTTGAAACGTATAAGAAAAACTTCCCAGAAGCCATATGTAGCCACGAAGATATTGATAACCTAAATTTCTATGAAGTTATGGGCAATGTTGGGTTGCAGTCTGGAGAACTTGACATATTAATTGGTGGCCCACCATGTCAAGGGTTCTCAACTGCTGGAACACGCTTTTGGGATGATCCTAGAAATCACCTTTTAAAAAGTTATGTCAAAGCATTAAAAACATTAAATCCTAAGTGGTTCATAATGGAGAATGTTGAGGGTTTACTTACTTCAAATAAAGGAAAATATGTTTTTGAAGCTTCCAATGCGTTTATTAGCCTTGGGTACGACATTAGAATTGAAAAAATATATTCTCAAGAATATGGTGTGCCTCAAAGAAGAAAGCGGGTATTGATTGTTGGTAATCGCATTGGGCATGAATTCAAAATGCCAGAGCCAACCTTGAAAGTGTCAGGTCAGATATTTAGAAATTCTGATGTCACCATTAACCACGCAATTAGTAGCTTACCTCCTGCGACAAACGATAAAAACAAAGTATTGAAGCCAGTAGAAAATTCACCAGTTGACGACTTTGATTTTTTACTTCGAGAGAATTCCAATGAAATAACTGATCATTATTCTCCAGTAGTAGAAGGCATCCAATTAAAAAGAATTTCCGCCTTAAAGCCAGGGCAAACAATGAAAGACTTGCCTGTTGAGCTTCAGCATGAGTCATTCAAAAAAAGAGCCAATAGACGAGTTGCTGATGGAACACCAACAGAAAAGCGTGGCGGCGCACCTTCGGGGCTAAAAAAACTGTATTTAAACGAACCTTGTCTGACAATAACTGGTGCAGCAACAAGAGAGCTTATACATCCTAGTGAAAACCGCCCTTTAACTATGCGTGAATCGGCTCGTATACAAACATTTCCTGATAGCTTTAGTTTTTGTGGTAATGCTTCCCAAAAAATTCAGCAAGTGGGAAATGCTATTCCGCCACTTTTAGCACGTATTTTTGCCGAGCATATTAAAGATGATTATGGTTTTAATGGCGGCGGTGTAAGTTCAGGTAAAATGCTTGGATTTCTACTCACAAAAGCAGGAGCAATGAGTCCTGCGCTTAAACGAACAGATCTGATGCTCAGCGGGATTTTAAATAACAATAAGGAGAAACAGGGCCGCCTGTTCGAATAATAATATGACAAATACAGCTTTTATTAGAAATTTATACTCAAAATGTAAAATGCACGGATCTGGTGATGCTCAGGTGGTCATTTCTGATGGTGAACTTTTATCTTTAATTTCCATAGCAATAAATGATTTGGGGTGGTCATTTGATGAGTTGGGTATTGACCCCTCCGATATCCCTAATAACTCATATTATCAAATTCCATTAAATTGGTTTGATAGCCAAGAAAATTTAGATACATCATCTGATATTATCGTTAACGCTTTATCTGCGTGTTTTGGCAAAGATAATGATTTTGGGTTATATATAGAAAATTTATCAGCCTTGCATCGTCGTCGAGTTAAGTATAAAAGAATCCTGTCCACTCAGCCTATGCCTAATATGGATCAGATTGGCCCTAGAGTTCTATTAGAATACGGAGGGTGTGATACAACTCTTTTGGCTAATTGGATGGTGTGGCGTAAGTGGATTTACGATATTGATAATCGTTCAGCACAAGAAACAGGTTATCTATTTGAGCCTCTTTTAGCCAGTTGTTTGGGCGGTGAGCCTGTCGGCTCAAGAAATTCTCCAGTTAAAAGACTTGATTCAAATGGGCAGCCTACAAATAAAGGGCGGCAGATTGATTGCTTGGTTCCAACAAATAACCGCACATATGAACTTAAATTACGAGTTACAATTGCTGCTAGTGGTCAAGGTAGGTTTGGTGAAGAACTTTCTTTCCCTGTAGAGAGCCAAGCCGCAGGATTTATACCTGTGCTGCTAGTTTTAGACCCGACTCCGTCATCTAGATTAACTGAACTATCAAATAAATTTTTGGAGAGCGGTGGTCTGTTCTATCAAGGTGAAGAAGCTTGGGCGCACATGGAGCAAGAAGCTGGTTCGGTCGTATCGGTTTTCATAGAGAATTATATTAAGCCTGCAATACAAGATATAGAAGAAGTTGAAATGCCAGTGCTGCAATCTATTAATCTAAGCTGGTCAGAGCAAACTATAGAAATATCGAGTGCAGAAAATAGCTATTTAGTTAATCGGACATAAGTGCTAACAAGTTGCTGCACGCGGACTCCGTAAGCTGTCGCGTTTTTTGCAAAAAACCGCAAAAACACACGCCAACTTACTCCACCGGTGAGCAAGGCGTTATGCCTTTAAAAGGTAATGGCCACAGCATAAGCTGTGACCCTAAATTTTATATTAAACTGGTTCGTTTTTCATGCGCTCTTGCCAAGCATCGTCAACGAAACCATCTAAATGAATTTTAAGCTGAGGGTGTGCGTAAACTCCAAGCTTCACTCGGTCTGGTGATAGCCTTAAAACAGCAATGTGAATTGGTTCATAGAATAGTTCCTTTATTGATGCGCTAGGGTTAGCTCTCTCACTTAGTGAAATAGTAAATGTTTCGAGGGGTTTACGGCGAAATATAAAGGTTTCGTCAAAAGAGTGATTAAAGTGCATAGGCATAGTGTAGTCCTTGTGGTTGGCGTTAAATACCCACCACCAAAAGGTCTCAATCTTAAGGTGGCAGGCTGTACAGGGTTGAGACTACCGCACACAAGGAAACGGCCACCCGAAGGTGCCCCATACAGCCCACCATAAAGGGCCATACAGAAAAAAGACGCTAGCAGGCGTCTTTTGCCTTGTGTGTTCGGGGTCTCAATCCCGGCCTGATTTGTATCAGGCCCAAACAATGTAATGCGGGCATAGCCATATGTCAAGTTAGGCATATGGCATAATCAGACTATTATGGGTTTACAACCATTGAGGATAGTGGCAATGAGTGAGAAATGTGGACAAGAAGTAGCGCTTTCGCAATTATCACACATTAATAGTCGAATTTCTGTTTATGTAACTAGATTATGGCAGATGCCATTTGCTTATCTTGCTATAGTTTGTGTGTCTCTTACTCAGTTCAATAGTATGAAGGAGGATATTAATATTTATATAATTTCTGCTGTTTTACTAGCAGCAGGGTTAACTATAATGGCAATGATTCGAAATCACTTCAACAGAGTAGATTTACTTATAACGTTAGCGCATTCACTGGAAAGTTCCGTAGGGTTAGAGGAATCGTTAGAAAAACAAAAATTAATCCCTTACTATTGTTTAATGAGCATTTGCTGCATAGCTATTTGTGTAAGTACATATTTTCACTATATTGGTAATTCAAGCTAAATGATAGCGGCCAAGTTTGAATGAATCTAGGCATAACAAGTCGTTAAACTGGGATTGACCTACCGCGCTGTTTTTTACACCCGTGTGCAATTTAAGGGTTAATCACTGTTTTAATCCAAAGTTGGCCAACCCGTTAACATCAAACGTTAGCCCTAAATGCCAAGGAGTAGGAATGGGTAGGAAAATTGAGAGGATAAAAGTAGTAGGCAGCGGAAAGAAGTTCTATTTGGAGTTTCTTCGCAATTTGACTCCACAGGTTTTATTGTTTTCGTTTGTGCTTATAGTTGGAAGAAAGCTGGATTTTTCGACTATCGATTTAGGCAACTGGCTACAAACGGCTATTTTCTTTGTTCTTCTGATTGCTTTCATCGCAGCTGTTTATGCTAATTATCATCAATTATTTAGCGGTTGTTATTCTGGCTTTGGTAAGTGGTCAGATAAAATAAGGGCTGCTTCTGCTTGGAACAATCGAAACGGCATGGATCGAGTTAAGTTTGTGTTGTGCGCTATTTTGAGAACACGAAAATTGGAGTTAGCCGAAATACTATTTGTAGTATTTTTTCTACAAGTGGTAATAGCGATTATAGTTGTCACAGCAATAGGGTCTGCCACGAGACTTATTGGTGCAGCGTAAATTTATGGCTAACAAGGCAAATTCAGCCGACCCAATACCGCGCCTTTTCGCTGCGCTACACTTTGCGGTATCGGTCGGCTGATTTGCGACGTTATGTCTACAAGGAGATATAAGGTGAACACTTGGATTTTTATAGCAGGAATAATAGGTTTGTTTACTTCTTGTGTGCATGTAGTTGCTGGGCAAGTTGATCCTATTAGGCCTTTTTTAAAATCAGAGCTGCCTGATGAAATTAAGGCAACTTTATTGGGTTGTTGGCATGTGGTTTCTGTAACACTAATTATTTGCGGCCTGGTGTTAACTTATGCGGGTTGGTTCAATTTAACTTCATACAGTAATGTTGTCTTTGGTATTTCTACAAGTTTTGTCATCTTTTCCTTAGTATTTATTGCTGTTGGGTGGCATTTTTTCCAACTTAAAACATTTTCTAAGTTACCGCAGTGGGTGTTACTTCTGCCTGTTGGAGTTTGTGGTCTCGTAGGTGTAATGTAAACATAAAAGCAATCAACTCGGACGTTTTTCCGCGGTGAGAGGCTTGTGCTAAAAGAGCCTAGCACAAGCCTCTCACCGCTACAAAACGCCGGTTATTGCTGGCGTTAGGCACACATAAACAACAGGAGACATCGTATGAAAATAAACATTATTTCGTTATCGGTATTGTTCGTAGCAATATTGTCTGGGTGTGCAAGCACTACACCTATAAACAAGCTCTCATTGCCACCTGTTACTACAATCGAAGGTAATGTTACGAAAGTCAACGAGGGCGGGCTTGTTATAAAAGATAATTCAGGAGAAATATACGTAACGGCAAAATTACCAAGCAGTGAACTAAACGTGTCAATTGGGGATGCTGTAAAGGTTTATGGTAATTTACGTAGCGGAATAGAAAAAATATTTGATGGCTACGTTATAAAAAAACAGTCTGGAGAACAGATAATTATTAGTAATCCAACGCCTCATATTGGCTTTATTCTTCAGACATCTTTTAAAGACTAAACCCTTTTAGGAAATACGAAGAATGCAAATCATTAAAATTATCTCGCTATTTGGAATTATATTTGTGATTTCATCCTGTAGCTCTGAGTCACTAAAACGAACTAGCTACGAGACATTGCAAAATATTGGTCAACAGCAATGTGAAAATGAATTATCATCAGAATGTCAAGAAAGGGAGAGCTATGATGATTATCAGAAAAAGCGCAAAGACGTTGGACGTTAGGCAAACAACAAAATGCAATACAATATCCAGACAAAATTTGATGAGTCAATCAATGGTTACGTAGTTAGCATGCCAGAGTTGATTAGTTATGAAGCTATAGAGGAATGGAAAGAGTCAATTGGTGTAGATTTAAAATTACTACCAAATGATCAGAAAGTGA
>JAFLJP010000137.1 GCA_022712945.1 Gammaproteobacteria bacterium
GTGTTTTAGAGTCAGCGATTACGCTAAAGCCTATTGTCGGATTTCAAGTTACCTGCAAACGATGGCAAACAAAGGCTTTAATCCACTCATTGCTATTCAAATGGCATTGGCTGGTAATGTTGATGGGGGTGAGTAGTTACAATAATTACTTTATTAGGATCAATGCTAGTCGCATTGTTGTCTTCACATGATATGAGAAAAAATGTAAGCAGTAGTGCAAATATAAGCTTCATGTAATTTAGTGCTCTAATGCCCAATACGGGCGTGAACTAATAATGAGGGTAGGAAAATTGCCATCGAAAACCATGCTGCGATTAGACGATAACTACTAGCGAATGGCAAACACGCAGGTTGGGGGCGGTTTTTTGTGTACCCCAGCATGAATAGAGTCACCGTTGTTTATGGCTTGGCTTGGCTTGGCGTGCTGGGGTTCGTGCCTCACCTCAACCTTCGGGCTACCGTGAGAATTATAAAGAGGCATTATTCGTCAGGGTTATATTGGGTTTGAATCGAGATGGTGTCATCGCCTGTGAACCATATATTATCAGTGCCTGCTCCGATATAACGGGTTGTATCGATACGATTACCATTATCCACATAGCGTGTTAGTGAATAATTACTGGGTAAGTCATCACTTGTCTGCCAAGTACTATCCAAGCCTGCAGAAGAGTAATCAACAGTTTCTGTTGTTTGCCCATGCTGATTAAATGATGTCTGTTCATAGCTAGAAAGAGAGTCATCATTGGTAAACCAAATACCATCTAACCCTGAGCCATTGGCTAACAAATAACGATTTTCATCATCTGTACTTGTGCCAGACCAAGATGAAACTTGGTCATCGGTTGTAAACCAGGTTGAATCATCGCCTGGCCCGTTGTAAGAAACATTGAGATAACGCCCTTCAATATAGAGGTTTATGCTGTAAGATTCTGCTAAATCATCATTGGTAAACCAGTTGCCATCATCTCCTGCACCTATGTATTTTATACTATAAATATCACCATTGATGGCTCTATTCTCAAAGTATGATTCAGGAACATCGTCTGTGGTGAACCACACTTGATCTGGGCCTGCATTGTCATATTCAATCTGTACGTAACTTCCATTTGAAGTGGTTTTGGTGCCATTACTCCTGACCGAATTGTCATCGCTGGTGTACAGTATCCCATCTGCACCTGCACCGCGCCCTGATACGGTCTGGTAGTTCCTGCTATCTGTTATGATATTTTTTCTGTAATAATCCACAACATCATCGGCGGTAAACCAAATATTATCTACACCAGGATTATTGTATGAATGATATGAGCCATCCTCTGATATGGAGTAATTTAACACGCTATCATCATCAGTTAACCAAACTGAATCTGGACCTGGGGAGTCGTAGTAAATGCGTTTTCCAGTATCTCGGTTGGAAGTTGAATAGAATAATATTTGGTCGTCACTATTGAGCCAAATTCCATCGCTGCCCGCACTGCTATATGAAAAGTATTCATATGTTGAGTCATCACTGCTCGTGCGTGATAGGGAGTAACTGGATATCACATCATCCTCAGTAAACCATATATTATCATTACCCTTTTCGCTATATACCATCCGAAAACTATCATTACCGTCGGTGATCTCTTTTACGTGTTGATACAGTTCATCATCATCAGTAAACCACAGTCCATCTGCACCAGAAGAAGAGTAGTTGGCACTCCCGCTATAGTTGTTTTCCCCGTCGTAGAAAGAGACATGTGGGCCACTATAACTGTTGTATCGGATCTCTTTTGTGATGTAATTTTTGTAGGTGGAAAATTCGATGGAGATTGGTGCTACATTGCTTCCTTTGCTATCCAATAGATCAACCACTTGGATTTTGTAGTCAACACCCCAATTGAGTGAAGGGAGCGTCCAGGTTAGCGTATAAGTATCGGCTGAATAGCTGTAGTCATAGATGAAAGACATATAGTAGTCAGATGATCCATAAGTTCTTCCGTAACGGAGATCTCCAAGGTCAATGCTGGTTTCATCAATAGGTCCTGAGAAGGTAACCCTCATCTGATTATTGGTTACGGCTATTTTGTTGCTATCAGCAGGATAGGTGCTGACAACGTGGGTGCCTTCGTCAGTGCTATTGTTCTCCTCCTTGCAACCTTGTAGTTGAGGAATGAGTACGAATAAAACTAAAATCAAGGTTAAAGGCTGAAAGTTAATGCTCATAAAAATCCCTTTCTTTTTCCATATGCCTATAACGATGAAGGGCATTAAATCACACTTTCAATAGGTCTGTCATTTTGATAGGGATTATCTCTTATTTAAGTGTCCGGTGTATTCAACCAGAACATTGGCCTGGGGCCGGTGATCATGGCCGGTCCGCTGGTTGCGGTACTGGTAGCCACGCTGGAGAGTGCGGTGGTGGTGGGTGGTCTCAGTGCGTTGGGTGCTGCGCTCTACAGTATCGGTATTCCCCGGGAGAGTGTCATTCGTTATGAGGCCGCTCTCAAGTCGGCCCAATATCTGCTGGTGGTTCACGGCGGTCACGATGAAGTCGCTCGGGCACACGAGGTGCTGACGGTCAGTAAGCCGGTCGATATGGCGATTCACCTCAGTTGAAGATGTTATGAATCAACCTGATTCTAACCTCACTTGTAACTTATTCAGCACAGAAGAAAATAAGCCTGTAGCCGTTCAAATTACCCCTGAACCACCGGAGTCCCATCTCCTCTTCCTCGAATCGAGTATTCGCAAAACTTAGCCTGAAGCAGATGATTGCCATGGGGTTTGGTGTTTCCTATGTTTCGGTGAGCTAGCAGGATGTCGGACTTAGGAAAAATCTACTGCGAAAAATCCATTTTGGCCCATTTTTCTGATCCTTTTCGTTGAATATGCTCAATATTCGCTCCAAATGATCAAATAAATGGACTCAAAGTGGAAAGTAATGTGTTTTCGTTAGCTGGACAGCCGTTGAACTGGTTGCTCGATGGCTACAATGAATAGCAACAACCAAACCCGTTCTGTCTCTCAAGAAAAGCTCACTCCCGCAGCACAGGAAGCCCTTACGGTGGTTACCAGCAGTCGGCTCTAGGGGTAGAGCTTTTGAGGCCGGTGGAGCTGAGGGTGATCGTAGCGCAGTCTGTATCTTTCTCTTGTGAGCCAATGGCGGCTGCGGTTAGTGTGAAGCTGTTCGCATTGAGAGCTGCGGTGATACGATAATGCCCTTCATCAGAGAGCGGACTAGCTT
>JAFLJP010000018.1 GCA_022712945.1 Gammaproteobacteria bacterium
TTTTTTCGACAATTTGAGGCGAATGGTTGTTCCCTTTAACGAAAATTGGCGGGAAAATGAGCAAAAAACACGCTTTCGCAGTAGGCCTATCTATTCTCGGACAGGCTCCTAGACATTCACCCCTCGAGTGACCGCTAGAAAGGTGGGGTGACCAAAAAAGAGTATTGGTCAGTAGCGGGCTTTATGACCCCAATTATGCGAAAATTCTGGGGTGCTGGTCGCAGGCTAAAGCCTGTTCCTACGGGGGCTGGCGTGGGTTTTACGGCCTTTTTTTACTCTAATGATGATAGCTCAGGTCAGGAGATGGTATTTTCGCGCTTCATTGACACACTGGGTACGATTATCAGCATTAAAAATAGAAAACAGCGTAGAGGCATGGCCCTTGACGGTACTTTCTGAAATATTCAGTGCCGTAGCAATTTGTAGATTACTCAACCCCTGAGCCAGAAGCTCCAGCACCTGCCGCTGCCGCCGGGTCAACGTTGTATCCAGCAAACCATTCACTTCAATCTGCTCTGCTCGGTAATGGTTCAGCGGCTGTTTCAAGGAACGTGAAACATAACTACCGGTCGACTCCAATGCATGCAGTGCCGCTGCAATTTCTTCACCGGCAACCGCCTTGGTCAGGTAACCACTCGCCCCCGCTCGTAAACCACGGTCGACCACTTCGGGGGTTTCATCTGCCGAGAGAATAATCACCGGCACCGGGATGCGCTGTTCACGCAGCTCAGCTAAAAAATCAAACCCACTCATATCCGGCAGGGTAAGGTCTAGAAATACCCCGTCGATATCCGTCTCTGCCTTCAACATCCCCAGCGCCTGCTCCGCCGTATTAGCCTCCACCACCACATGGGAAGCGTCAATATCATGCAAGGTCTGTACAATGCCTTTGCGGAATAGTGGATGATCATCTAACAGCAATATTTTCACGGATTCACCCTTGTCCAATGGCATGAGCAACTACATTTTGTCTCAAATACCCTTGGGCGGGTTGTCTTGCTTTTTGTTTACGCTCTTCCGGTAAACAGAGCGCCCGGTTATCCCATTTTATACGTTTCACACTACTTACAGTGTCGTCAGATCAACCCAGTTATTACACCGTGGATTGGTATCAGCAGGGAAAGCCCCCCCATTGAGTAACGAGTGAAGAGTGCTGGCAACAGAGCGATCAACTTCCCGCCAGATCAACGCCTTTGAAGCACCTTCTATCAGTAAATCCAGCGGCGTTCCGGTAATGGAAAATTCGGTAAAATCCGTGTGGGAGGCATTCAAACAGAGGGCGGTTGCTCGCGTAAAGTCACCCAGATAGTTGAATCCAAAGCGGATGGCGGGTAGTGGTAACTCAGGCAGTATCGTCGACTCACAGGTAACCGGATTAACCGGGCGAACAGAGTACGAATAGGTTGCCCCTGTCACAACGATACCCACTCGATCGATAACACCCCCGGCATCAAAAGTTAGGGCCTGGCCCGGAAGTGTTAAGGACTGTCCGACCAGTTCAACGTCATCCCCACACCCGGGGAGTGGCCCATTGAGCACCCGGTCTGGCAGAGCCTGCGTGTTTCCCTCGACGTTAATCGCACCGGGTGTTTCAGGTGCGGGCACCGGTCTATTTTGGCAACCAGCAAAAGCCAGCACAATCAGTAACAGCAAAAAACTCTTCATCATCATTATCTTTCCCTATGCGTTATTTCTCATTTCCTGAGATCGACAGCCTATCGTAAACCAGTCGCTGAAGGTCAGTACTTTCGTACTACCCGCTATTGAAAAAATGGGGGTAAAGTCGGCACCCAATCGGATGGGGAGCATCATGTCCTCCTGGAAGAAACCATATCACCACACTCAAAAAATAGACCAAAAATGGAGATTAAGGGTGTTAAAGCACGTCTTTAAAATGAATCACCTCACACTTTTCATGCTTGTTTTTTATTGTGTTTCAAGCGCACATGCGGCGATTGAGATCGTGGTGGATATGGAGGGCAGTGAGAAGAGTGCATCCACCGTTTCAGATCAGGTTTTTGTTGAGCGTGTTGAACTCACCTTTCCCAACCAGCGCACCTCACAGAGTGTTAAACGGGGGAGCAAGGGGTTCTACGCCACCGCACGTTTCAAATACGTGGGCAATGGGCCCTTGACCGTGCGCTGGCTGGTGGATGGTCGTGTCATCTCCCAGCAAACCCTGCTTCTTACCTTTGGTAGAGAGGTCGAGATACGCTCAGACTGGAATAAGGTCGGCTTACCCACCTTCGACCGGGGTTATCACCGGGTCACGCTGCAACTGCTCAACCGCTCAGGGGTGGTTAATCAATCCGCACAAGATATCCGTTATTTTGTTGCCGATGGCATTGATGAATTTCAGCCTGATGGCTCGTTCAAACTGATGTTCCCTCAGGATATGGCAGTTGATGCGCAAAATTTCTATTTTCGTTGGCAAGGAAACAAGCACTTTCGAACTTATCAGATAGAGGTCGAACGACCGGCAACACAACATAACCCAGCTCAAACCATCTTAAAAGCCATGAGTAAGGCGGCACTGTTTTCACCCAGAAAAATGCAACGTAGCCAACTCTCAGCGGGCTCTTACCGTTGGCGGGTAAGTGGTTTTTTTATCAACAAAAAACAGTCCCCTAAAACCACCGAGTGGGCCTATTTTGAGGTGCTGCCTGACAGTGAACCCGGCGGCTTGTTCATCAAAAACATCAGCGCTCGGGAGATGGCACCGGCAGAGGAACCGTTAGCAACGCTAACACAGCAGGTATCCGCTATCAGTACCCGGTTGACTAAAAGCCAATCCATGATCGGCAACGGCAAGGTTGCCGCCGGTGAGCCTCACCTGCTGCAACTCGAAATCCAAAATAGCAGCACCCACAATCGCAATGATTTGATGCTGGAGGTGTATAGAAAAAACAGGCTAGTGGGGCATTTTCCGCTATCGCTTGATGCCGGAAAAAATACCTTGCTGCTTATCCCGCTGGAGGCCAGTAGCGCCACGACTGCCAGCAGCGCCCTCCTGCAAAGCCTGAGCGCCCGACTGGTTGATCATAACGACGTGCTGGATGAAGCGGCCATCAACCTCACCATTGAGCCTCGCCTGCGCCTGGACACACTGGACTTTGATGAGCTAAAACTCACCACCGGGAGCTACCCCATTACCGACCCATACGGGTGCGGTGACGGTGTGGCCGATAAAAGCCTGGCGTTCAGCCGCATGATCTCAGCAGCCATTGATGGCGAACCCGGAGGCACACAATCTCTGCTGCAACAGGGCTATTTCTCTTTCGATCAGGGAGAGCAGGTGACATTCAGTGCCTTCTTCAAAGATAGAGGGTTGGGAGCATGGTTTGATGGCCCCACGGGCAGCTGTGTGATCAGATCACGCCAAAAAATCTTCACTTACAGCGATCACCCGTTACAGTTTATGGCGCAGCCATTAAACCCCTATGGTCAACCACAGGGTGCCCCCTTCCCAATCGGTGAAGTAACCTTTACCACCGGCTTTGACGGCATACTCACCAGCCCCAGTTGGCGCATTCCCGAGTCGGGGCAATACCGAATTACGCTCAATGACATTGGCGAAGCGGCTGATCTATACGCCACACTGCCGGGTGGTTATCCCAAATATATCCATGCCGCCGGGTTTGTTGCCGAGCTGCAAACACCATTGCACAGTGGTAGTGCCATCACCCATGCATCACCCCGGCAGGCGACCCTCAGTGGAGAGGCGATCACACGGTGGCGTAACGATCAAAACAACCGCTCGATTCCCCTGTTGCTTGATAACATTTTGGTCACCATGAGCAACCCACTGCACGCCAACCTCAGTGGCGGCACACTCCAGCTCAAACGAACACCCCAAACACTGGTTCCACACTTGCGCCTCTACGACCAAACCCACAAGCTGCGAGACCTCTCCATCAGCCTTAGCGGTGCCGTGGCCCAGCTCGACTACCCGATGTCACCCACCTCAGACATCACCTTTGATCAGGTTAACATTTTCAATGGTGGCGAATTCGTCGCCGAATATGCCTTTAACAACAGCTGGCCAGATCAACTCATCAAAAATGGCGAGCTGGCACTGCGTCTACAGGGCAGCACGCTGGTTATTGATGCATCTCCCCGCCTCAACTACACCGGCTACACCAATCAGGCGGGGTTCACTGGCATCGGCCTGCACAATGCCGTCGTCAGAGTCCGGGTCAACCAAGGCAACGGACTTTTCAGTGTCGCCAATGCAGAGAATGCCTTCATCTACGGAAAAGCTCGGTGGCTCTCTTTTGACCATGGTCTGTTATCTGGAGAGCAGATAGAGATCAAGCCCACCGCCGACATCACACCATTCTTTGAGCAAAAACCGGCGAAGGAGCTAACGCTGCTACAACCGTTTGGCTTCAAACTGGCCATCACCGGCGGTCTCTTTAGCTTGCAAAACTCTCAGGTGGGCGGGGTCAACTTTTCTGGCTACGCACAACTAGAGAGCAATGAGCACTCACCAGTACAAGCCAGCGCCCCCTTCTACTTCAACCATCTGGTTCGCAGCCACGATGGCGTACACCATTTTCAGAGTGAAAACAGAGACAACGAAACATGGGCCTTCACGGTGGATGATTTCAATTACACACCGGCATCGTTACAACTATTGATTGGCGGCTCAGATCAAGTGGAAACCCCCCTTGTTAACACAGACGATATCGAGCAGTGGCAAAACCAATTGCTGTCGATGCTAAAGCGGCAATCGGGTTTACTGGCAACCGATGGCACGCTCTCTAAAGGGTGGTATCCGTTGGGTGAAACCGACAGCGGCAGCACGGAAAGAAATCGGGGTGCTTTTCTGATTATCCACAACGGATTGCAAGGCCAGTGGCGAGAGCAACAAGCGAACGCCCGCTATGAACTAAACGGTTTTGACACCTCAATTGCCAGCCTGTGGCTGCGGTTTAAAGACTCCGCGCTGGTCGATTCAGCGGTCAGTGGCACCTTAAACATCCCCTACCCGATTGACCAACAGCTCCCCTTTCGGGGCAAGCTGGATCAAATGGCAGCACTGCTGATTCCCGCTAACGGTGTCACCCTACCAGAGGGCGATGAACTAGAGCTGAGCTACTGGCGCGCCCAACTGAAAATGCCAGCACAAAGCGCGTTAACTGGCGGATTAACACAACGGGCACCCACACTAGATAGCCGCCAAGTTCCACAATTTCAGCCACCACCAATTCTCTACGACCGTGAGACACAACGCATCAAACTCAGTGGTATGAAATTGACACTGGAGGTTGATGACAATCTCGGCAGCAATGAATTTGTCACCGAAGGTAGCGTGGCACCGTTTACCATCGACACGGATATTTTAGCCAACGGACAATTGGCAGAAACCCACGTTTATCCCACTGAAGAGCCGCTATTTTTCATTGGCCAACCCTTTGAGGCATCAGCGGTAAAATTTTTGCCTTATTTTAAATCAGCCGACACCACACCCACGGCACAACCACTGGTTGAAGTTGACGGCAATATTTTTTTCAAGGTGTTTGGCTCTCGTCATATCACTATTGCCCACACCGCATTAGGTGCACAGGTGCCTGAAATCACCACACTGCAACAGGGTAATTACGGTGAAGGAGCGATCAAAGTTAATGTTCAGTTGGCCTTCATCAACAGCTACGCGATGAACGAAGCACTGGCCGGTCAATATGTCGAAAACACAGAAATACCCGACGATGCCCCTATCGAGCAAAAACCCTTCAAAGCCTTTGTTGGTACCGCCGATTTAGTCATTATTAATGCGGTATCCATCAAGGGGTTAGCAGAAGCGGGGTTACACCCTTCACAAGAGCTTGTCAGCCCCGGGCGCTGGACGGGTGGTGATAACGCCACCATCAAGGCCTATGAACGCATCGGCTTGGGCTTCGGTGCCGACGTATTCAAAGCCGCTGTCGCCGGGTTGCAAGGCATAGAGACCGCCACCACGCTCGGTGGTGCGGCCATCTCAGCCGCAACCGGCGTGGATGGCACGGGTGAAAAGGTGATCAAGCTGGGTACCGAGGCGGTCACCTTTATTCAAGCCGTTGCTATCGCGGTGGCGGCAACTTCCGGTACCGCCGTAGCCGGAGCCGACACCATTCGCCACGCCGTTGGTAGTGGACTGTCCATGACCCATTCGGGTGTCGATCTGCTCAAGACTCTGTGTCAGGAGCGCGATGATTGCACAGATGATCAGGCACTGCTGCTGGAGATATCGTCACTGCTGGTTCGGGTGGCAGGATCAATCACCCAGTTTGACCGTTTAACCCCGGAAGAGGCGGCCAGCATCAGCCTGCAAACATTGGATATCGGTATTCCGCTGCTCATGGGTATCAATCTGGATGCCGCCTATGAAATGAGCGGTGCGGCCCCCCTGCAACTGCCCAACGGAACTCAAATTACGCTGAACGACAAAAAGAATGCCGCTTTGTCAGTGGCCCATGTGGTGGTCACCGCCTCACGCACCTTGGTGGATAACGAGCTGTCGATTCCCTTCAATGACTTCCTGCGTATCTCGCAAAAAACCGTGGCCGCCGCTCGCAGCTTGAAAGCAGTACAGGGTGTAGAAGAGGGTTTAAATCAGCTGGGTGCAGAAGAGGCCAGCCAGCTAATGGATCTATCATTCAATCTGGCCGATGCGTCCATTCTGATGGCTCAAGATCTTAATGGCAATAACAGTGGAGAGAGGCTAGCGACACTGGCTAACCAATTGATGGATCTGTTGTGTGATCAATCCCCTGCCATTCAGCCCTTACTAAAACAGGCCGGGTTTGCTGAGGCAGCCCCACTCATCGAAGCACCACTCAACCTCTCTCGCGCCGTAATGAGAGAGACCAGCACCCTACCGAACGGCCCTGAGCAGATAGCACTGTTTTTGCAGAACATGCTCAGCAGCATGGCAGATGCCGAGAGCGGGCTAGAGGGGTGCCATCAATCACAAATTCAACTGCCCGCGGCGGCGCGTGCCATGCTGAAGATTGCCGCGCACAGCCTCCAGCCACTGGATGGCTCCCTGGTCAACAACAACGGCCATCAAATCGCCTGGGCTCTGCAGTCAGTTAAACTCACCATCGAAACACTGAAAGAGCTCTCACCACACCCGTTACCCCCACAGGTCGAAGAGATTGAAACGGTGCTGCAACAGCTCGCCATCAGCTTTGAAACCGTGGGGGAAGATGTCAATCTATCCAGTGACCATGGTGAGCAGGGCATCACCCTTCAGGCGGTGATGAAGCTGGCCCAGGGCATTCCCGCAGCCATGCGTGAACTGGTTGCATCGCACTCTGTGCAAGCGGCTGAACTGCTCGACCTGCACATTGTACTGATGCGTGAACTTCAGCCACTGATTGCGCATGCCGAGGTCATTGCGGGCAATGATGTGAGTGCAGTGGATTTGTATGCGTTACCACTGGCCATCATCAACGAAGTGCAAGACCTCTCGTTGCTGTCATCGTGTCAAAAGCTGGGTTTATCCAATCTCAGCATCACCCTCTCAATGGCGCGCCAACTGACACAAACACCGCCCCATCTACCCACACTCATCGAACAACTGAATACCGTGTACCAAAATGTACAGCACTGTGACCGCAGCGGCATCAGCCAGCGTGCCGAACTTGCCCAGTTCATGCAACTACTCACCCTGATGGGCAACAGCCTAGAAAACCCAAGCCGAATGCAAAGCACGATATTAAGCGCCCTGCCCCAACTGCTGCCATTTTTCATTGAGAGTAGTACACAGATATTGAGCAGCACCCAAGCGTTCGCCAGCGCCCTGCCCATTGTCGATTTCACTCAGGATAACCTGGGGGCGGTACTGGACAATGTATTAAACCGCCTGCTGCGCGAAGCAGAACAAGAGAGCCGCAATTCAGAAACCATTTACGCCATTCAAAAAGCACGCGCCATCATCAATAATGCCGATCTCAATATGAGTGGCTTAACACTGACCCGGAATGAAGCCGGTCAAGTGGTTACGATGGAAGAGCTGCGCGCCGATGGCTCCTTCAGGATCTACAACTTCACCCTCGCCGTTGCCCGGCAGCAATACCCACAAGAGCACCCCGATCATAACGGTGGTTTAGAAGAGTTACTGCACAACGTCTCCTCCCGCGAGCTGGCAAGCTTTGAGCAGCTACCTATTGAAAGCCAGAACAGCCTGTTTACACCCTTTTGGGATGAACAAATCAACGCCGGTGATATCTGGACACGACGCTACAGAGACGAGCATAAAAACAGCATCAGCATTGATAACAGCAATGGTCATCTTTTGGTTCAGATCGTCGATGCCGTCAGCTATGCCGCCTTTACCCCCAAACGTCTCTTCAGCATAAGTTACCTACCCGAAAGAGGTGCCACCGCACAATCGCTGGATCAAGATATGGAGCAGCTATTTTCCGCTGAAATCTACCGTGAATATTCAGCAGAGAGTGGCTGTGTTTTCACCACCGGGTGTCTCTTTGACATAGAGGTTCACAGTGGCCATTTAACCAGCCGCTCTGTGAGCAATGCTCAGCATCTGGTTATCTATCACTACGATGCCCCAGAGGGGGCCACTCTGGACGACATTAAACCAGACGAGTCATCAATCATCCTGTTTAATGGCTACATCGATAGCAACATAACCGGGTGGAATAACGACTGGAAAGTCAATTTCAAAAACACTGGCATCATCTCGCTGCAACACAACCAGAGCCATGAAATACTCAATATCGGTGAAAATTATTTCATCAGCTCGCTAAATGAAATTGCAGAACAGGTGATGGGGGTGGATCACTTTCTCCAACGCCGGGTTGTCAACGGCTCCGACATCTGGGACTACCGCAGCGGCTTCAATGCCATTCACCACTACGGCGATGGTGAGTGGGAAGTTTATCGCATGCCCGATGAGCTGATGACAGGAGAAGCGGTACCGGCACCCACCGCCACCATTGAGGTTAACCAACTGACACTTTTAGCCCGGGGCAATAAGAACGGTATACAAGATAATCCCGGGGCGTTAAGCAGCACCTCCGAGAATGGCGACCAAGCGGTATTGACCCTACCGGCTGAAAACAGTGACGAGATCATCACCATCACTCTGAGTGGAGCAGATGCCGGTGAGATCATGCTAGGCCACAGCTCACTATCTACCACCGCTGCCAGCAATCTGCCACCATCAGAGGTCACCTCCACCGAGCAACAGACCGATGGCAGTCAACTTATTACCCTGAATAATGGTGATACACACAATATTCACGGCACTCCGGAAGATAACCTGCTCATCACCCAGACCACCCGCAAAACAACAGAGAGTGCAGATGGAAACCTTCATATTCGTGGGGTAAAAATTCAATATTGTAGCGATAAAGAGCAATCATGGCGCAACTGCCCACCGCCCCAAAAAATTGACCAGTTGTTCGAATACCAGTGGATAACCGACTACGCACAAAGCCAAGGCTATGTGGATATGGCGCTGGCCAATCGCCCGGTCATTACGCCGGTGGAGGGCGTCAACAGAGCGCTCAAACATCAATTCTGGCGCGATATTTTCGCACTAGAGCAGAGCATGCTGCAACAGCCGAGTGAACAGGGGCTGACTCAGTTAGCTGCACTGGTTCAGCGCGCGACTAGCGCTGGTTTGCCGGAAGAGGAGCTGCAACAGCAGTCTCGCTATATCACCGCAAGAATCATCAACCTACTGATGATTCAACACTTCAATGAGTACGATCTCTACATCACCGATCTTGCCCAACAAAACTACTGGAAAGAAAATGAAAGCGCATCACCGGGCTATAAAATAACCCTTCTGCAGAATCAATTACAAGCCACCGAATTTACGCCTAATGAGAATTACCTCAATAAATTCAGAGAACTTTTGCAGCTTAAACACCGTCTCTACCAACAGCAACTACAGGGGGTTGACCTCAACGCGGGGCTTGATGACGGGTTGGCTGACAATATCTCCGAGCTGATCGATATTGAGTTTGAGATGCAACAGCTAGATCAACACCTGGGCAGATCCACCGCGGTCTACATACTGGGAGAAAATATCTGCCCAACATTGATTGACGTTAAAGCACACCTTCAAAACAGAATCGGCAACCCCCATTACGTGCTGCTGCCAAGCGACCTCAGAATGGCGCTGAAGATAGAGAGCAATCTCATCGCTCTTGGTTGTGCAGCGGATGAGGCGTTTATGGCTGAATTGGGTGATATGGCGGAACGAGCCAGCCACCTCGACCAAGGGTATCAGGGCATGCTGCACGCCTCACGATTACAACGTTTGGCATCGCTGATCAACAGCCAAAACCCGGATGAAATCGACATCAACCACGATGGCTCCGCCAATAGTCAAGATGTGATCAGCTACTACCTTCGCTACCTGATGAACGCTGATGACAATGCAGAAAACTTAACCCCACCCACCCCCGAAGAATTGGCAAAATGGAGCCAGCACATCCTCAATGTTGATCGTTTGATTGAGGAAATTGAGGCTGAAAAAAACCGCCGTCATGGTAATGCCTACTTTTATCCAGAAGATGTCACCCTCTTCAAACAGCAGTTGGTTAGGCTGTTAAAACAGACGTGGGAAGCCGAGTATCAACGTTTAAAAACGCAGTTTATTGACACCTCAAACAGCCGCTCGCTGGATGAACTGAAAAAACTGGCTCAATTTTATGAGAGTGAGCGCACCCTCAGCACACGCTTGGCAGGTGCAGTCGAGCCTCACTGGCTTGAAATAGATAACGGAGAGTATCTAAAAATCAGAATAGCGGATCACTGGATCAGCCCACTAACAGAGATGAGACAACAGCAGAACGATTGGCTGAATATCATCTGGTTAAAAACCCCCGAGCTAGCCGAGTGGCAAACAACCGTGACGCAATTGCGCCAGCAAAACCAGGTTATTCGTTACCTGCAAGATGCCCTGCCAGCCGATCAACTCACACCGATCCGCCGTTTTGATGAGCAGGTTATTGAGCGCATCAACCAAACAATGGATCAGCTCTCCCAAGATCTGGCCCCAGCGCTAACAGGCTCCCCAACACTTGAGCAACTGACCCAGCCGATCTCGCAGATGGGTGATTTTATCAAGCCACTGCAAATGGATTCAGCACAACAGCAGTTGAGCCAGCGGGTACAAGCTTTGCTCAATGAATCGGTAGCACGCATCAAAGATGATTACTCACTGGCGGCAGAGGAGATCAGCAAAATCATCCAGATTTCGGTTGCACTTGAAGGGGTCGACACTCTCTCCCTGAGTCAGCTGATTGATGAAGGCAGCGCCATCCAACAAGCGATCCACACCGCAGGAACCAATGCCCTGTACGTGGTCGAAAGCGGTGGTGATATGGATGATATCGCCGCCTTTATCGCCATTATTGAATTGGAAGAAGCACTCGGGGTTAATGATCCAGAGTGGGCGTTCAATGATATTTTCAACCGATTAGAGCAACTCATAGAGGATGCTAAAGAGCGCATGCTAACCAGCAATAATCTTGAGGATGCCAAAGCTTATTTGAATCTGGAAGCGCATGCTGCAAGCCTCGGAGTGGACCGGGATGTCGATTTTGGATCGATATCAACGGTGCTCGAAAATAACCGAGATGCCTTGGCAGGGTGCATTCAAACCCACAACTGCACCATCACCCATCTGCGTAAATATATCGAGTTTTCAGCCTCATTGGCGGGTTTGGGTGGCGACACCGTCGAACTGGCCACCACCATCGACGAAATGACCGCAAGCTCACCCGTCACCCTGGCGCAATCCCTGCGTTATGACGCGGAGTTACCCGATTTAAACGCCATTATTCTGCGGGATAAAACCGGCAATACCGGGCGAGTCGCGGCATCGGTGCTACTGGAGCGACTGGGCAACAGCTTCTCACTCACCGATGAAGCTGGCCGGGCCGCACTGCGGTTAGTCATTAAGCGTATTCAGCAACTGGCGGCCCTGCCCCTGCCAGCCGAGCACAGCAAACCGGCACCCGACCCACTGCTCTACTCAGCCAATAACCTGCAACAGAAGCTGGACAGTTGGCTGGCACAACTGGCACAGCAAATTGAACAGCAACGCACTGAAAACAGCGGCATGTTACTCAGTGATACCACCGAAAATGTAGCGCAATCACTGGGCATCAGCGAGCAAGAGCTGGTAGATGTGGCACTGCTAGAGATCAATGGCACCATCGACAATGGCCCAAGAGTCATACCCGGCAACAAATATCGCCTCGCGGCCGATGCCTTGCAACCGGCTGTCGCATTGGCAGCCGATGCCCGGCTGCGCCTGGGGTTCAGGTTGTTGCAAAACATGCCTGACCCAGCCATTACCGCAGCCGGTGACTACCGAGTGGCGGCGATCTCCCAGCTCTCTCTGTTCATGCTGG
The DNA here is from genome assembly GCA_022712945.1 of Gammaproteobacteria bacterium. Taxonomy (GTDB): domain Bacteria; phylum Pseudomonadota; class Gammaproteobacteria; order RBG-16-57-12; family RBG-16-57-12; genus JAFLJP01. Next base: position 12,381 of record JAFLJP010000018.1, read on the forward strand.
AGAGCGCCGGTGAAGCGTTACCCGACACCGATTTTGAGGCCATCAAACAGTCGGCACTGGGCAGCTTGCTGGTCACACTGCTCACCCTGCCATCAGAAACCAAACCGGTGACCCGCCTGCTGGAATATGCAGACCAACATCTACTCTCTAAGCTACTGGGTGACGACGACAGCGCACTGAATTGTGATGATATCTACCCCTGCCTATTGCGTGGCGGGTTGCAAATCACCGCCAGCGCACTGGACAGCAGCATACAGACCCTGCAACAACCGAGCGATAATCAGCCACGGCAAGATTTAGCCCTTAATCTACTCAAGCAGATAGCGGAAGATCTGAGTCAACTGGCAGAAGAGAAGCCGAACGACCCGGTGATTTTCTGGAGCGGTATGGCGGGTGAGGCGATGACGATCAGCCTGGCACTGGCTACCACCACAAATATTTCAGAAAAAGAGTTGCTGATCAGCGGCTTGCAACTCTCCAAAAAATTACTGGATAGCCCCCCAGTGACCCTGCTGGTAAACAATATCGCCCAAAACCTGCCACAGGCACAGATGGCTTACGGCTTTGTTGTTGGCTCTAGCAACATGCTACTGCAACAACTGGAGAACAATGGCGACAAACACCTCCCGGTTGCCATCGCCCGCATGGCACAACAGCAGCTATTTTTGACACTGGACGGCCTGGGGCTAGATTCACAACTACTGGCGTTCGGCTCGCTGCTCAGCCATTGGCAACTCGATTTGGCCGACCGGGATGAGACGTGGGCCTTGATGACCTCATTAAACAGTGACCCATCAGCATGGATCGATATTTTCTTGGGAGAGGGCGGCATTGCCGAACTCAATTACCAAGTCAACCAATCGGGGCTCTTACAGGGTGTAAAAATTCCGACAGCGCTGGCATTAACCCCCTTTATTGCCAGCAAATCGCTGCTGAATAATCAGGCTAAATTGGGAGATACTCAACAAGCTCACGTGGTACTGGCCGATCTGGCCGCCGACATCTCCAACAGCTGGTTTTTAACACCGGATCACCGGGGAGCCTTACCGGAAAACGATCAGCCACTGGCGCTACTTTTACGCAAGATAAAAACGATCAAAGCCAGTGATTCAGCCAATGTAACCGCACTGAAACTGGTGGGCGATTTAGGCATCGGTGGGTTGGAAATCCTCTTGCCCCACACCGCACTGAGCGACGTCATGACCATCGCCTGGCGCGGTGGTAATAACGGAGAGGCGGCCGGCATTGCCGATGCGTTGGCACTGGGGTTATTGGGTGACACTGCCGGATTTAGCGAGCTGCTCACGTTTGTCAGCACACTGCCGGTCACGGCTGGGGATATGCTAACCGCCATTTCTGATGCTGATGAAGCCGATGCAACCGCCAAGCTGTTGCGTATTGTCTCAGCCACCACTCAACCAGAAGATTTACTCTCCCCGGATCAGTCGCTCAAAATCCCGGTGCTCAACGCCATTCTGGTCTCGTTGGGTGAGGTGCGCAAAGTGCTGGCACCGCAACTAAGCGGTGCTCAACACGATACCGACGACGAGCTTGGCTATCTAAAAACCGTACTCTTTATCGATATGCGAGGGGGAAAACCCGTATTGTCCCGCGATGCTGATTTTGCAGCTGATATGCAGGAGATGGTCAATCTGGCTCTGAGCTATAACAGCTTGCCAGAGGGTGCAACTGCGGTGGGGAACGCCGCACAGAGAGTGACACTGGGTGGCGTTGATATCGCCCGCCTGGGCATCAATGCACTGGCTCCCTTACTGGATAAGAGTCGCCATTCAGAAGCCGCCGATATTCAGCAACGCGCCATCTTCAGTGATCTAGCCGGTGGTGCAGGCTTCTCGGGAGTGAGTGGTGGTGTGCAAACCGAGTGGGATCCAAACAACGCTGCCGCTCGCGAGAGCAGCGAAGTGACCCTAGAGATGTACGGACAACTGGAATTTGAGCCGTTTATCGGTAAAAAAGTGGGGCTAATGCAGTGGATAGACAACGAAACCGGCTCCTACCTCTTTTTTGAAGCCGCGTCAGACTCAAGCTTTGCGAGCGACATGGTAGGGGGTATCTCTGGGGGGTTAAAAGCCGAGTTACGCACCACAGAGAACCAGCCACTGAGCTTGGCCTATTGGGGCGAAAGCGAGCTGCAGATTCTCTCCAACACCATCGCCGGCGTTGAAGCGGCCGGCGTATTTGAAAATTTCCCCGACCCATCAGCCGCTACTAGCCCAGAACAGTATGCCCAGCAGCTACTCAATGAGCTTAACATTGCACAGTGTGCGGCACTCACCACACAGGTTTTACCCTTTCCGCTATCCATGCTCAGTATTAGCGGCACCGCCACACTGGGTGGATTTGTGGAGAAAACCCCCGGCAACAACCTGAGCAGCACCATGCGCCTCGGGCTGTCCGCCAGCTTAAAGTTCCCCGGATTTAACTCCTTGCTCGGCATCACACTCGCCGGTAATACCACAACATCCTATCGCGGAGAGTTAGATACGGTGAATGGTTCTGTCAGCCTAAGCCAGCAGAGCTGCTTTGCCCCCGATCTAGCCTTGACTCTGTTAGGGCAGACACTCGAATTGGCTGGTACGGACATCGAAAGCCAGACCCGCATCACATCGACCGCCGCCGGAATGGCCACAACAGACCTCAAGTTCCGTATCTCGCTGAATAGTGAAGTGATTTCAGGAATTATGGATAGTGGTGTCTGCGATAACCTCCTCGACCCAATTGCTCAGACTATTTGCGCCCCATTAAGCGTGGTATCTGAAGGAGGGGTGAGCTTATGGCTGGTGATACGTGGCACCGCCAACCTCGGGCTGGAAGCAGAAGCGTCACTGTTTTTTGCCATTGGCCAATTTCCCGAGGCCGGGGAGAGCATCCTTCACGTTAAAGCCAGCATCGATACCGCATCGGGTAATTTAAGTGCTATTCCCACGCCCGGCATCACTGCCGGAAATTGGGGCGGCTGGGATAACAACCAAAGTAATTTCACCAACCTGTGCAGTGAAAACCTCTGTGAGATGAACCGCTTTCAGCAAGCGCCGGACTCTCCATAATGAAAACGAGAATAATGACAATGAACAAAATTTTGAGCAGCACTCTGCTGCTATTGCTGCTCTCTTCAACCACGCTGGCACAACAGGCGACCGATGCAACCGCACGCCCGACACCCGTGGTTAAACAGCTGACCACAGAGTCAGATTTTGACCATATCACCGTACAATGGCAGTTGGCGAACAGACAAAATTTACGCCAAATCCTGCTGTATCGTAAAGCCTACCCGCTGCCACTACAGGTGGAAAAAGGGGCGGGCAATAGTGAAAAAATTGATCCGGGACAGCTAATCGCACAACTGGATGGCGCACAAAAACAGTATCGGGACGAGAAGGTGCAAGCCGGTTACTACTATTACTACCGGCTGGTACTGGGGGAGCATAACGGGCATACAAGTGAGTTATCCCGCCCTGCCCTCGCGGTGCTAAAAGATATCACACCACCGCAACCGCCCCGGTTACAAACCCTCAAGGCGCTTGATAAGCAGCAGTTTGAGATCCGCTGGCAGGCCAGCCCTTCAGAGGATGTGGTCGCCTATCGGATTTACCGTGCAACGCTGAAAGGCGCGCCGCAGGTTGTCCACATCATGAATCGGCAACAGCCCCAAGAGACGTCGTTCACGCTAACACTAAAAAACAGTGGTAATCCTCAGTTTGAATACCGTTATTCAATTGTAGCGGTTGATAGTGCAGGCAATCGATCCCTCGCCTCTGCATCACAGGCTTTGCGTATGCCGGATGATATTCCACCACAACCGCCCTCCCTGCTGAGTGCAGAGCAGGAGACCTATCAGGTGGTGCTGAACTGGCTGCCAGGGCGTGAAAACGATATTGATGGCTATCGCCTCTACCGACGAGACAACCAGCCCGGCTCACCATTCAAGCGGCTGCACAAAGCGCTGCTGAAGCAGACAAGCTATGCCGATGACACCGCACAGCCATTGAGTGCCTATCGCTACCGGGTCGCGGCGGTGGATCGTTACGGTAATGAGAGCAAAACAACACCGGGGATTCTGTTTAGAACAACCGCTTTTTCAAAACCACTCTCCGCCCCGCAAGCGCTACAGCTACAAAGCGATGAGCAAGGAGCCGTGTTATTAAGTTGGCAGCCTGCGCCACAAGCAGCAGGAGAGATCGGCTACCTCGTATTACGCAGCCACGGGGAGGATTATCAGGTGCTCTCTGGTCTATTAAGTGCCAACCATTACCGCGATACCACCGTACAAGCCGACATGGCCTACCGCTACACAGTACAGGCCATCACCCGTAGCGGCCAGCGCTCGCCGGCGTCTGAAGCAGTGATGTGGACCGGAGGAAAAAAATGATACGGCGACTTCTCTCGGTTACCAGCCTCTTGCTCTGTTCGCTAGCACAGGGAGAGCTACTTTCCCCCCCGATCAGCCTCACGGCAGAGCAAAACTACACCACCAACCCAGATCAGAGTTTGGTGAAAGTAAGTGGTCAAGTAGACACGTTTCCTGAATCGGCTACCGGCAAGCAACCGGCCTTAATGGCTAGCAACCTGACGGTCATCAGCCCCGATGCCCAATACGGCCATTCAGGGCTACAACCTGCCGTAGGAGTGACGGTGCGGTTTTGGCAACCCGACAGCCCCGGCAGATATTACACCGCCCAGACTGATGAACAAGGAAATTACCTTATCGGCTTAAGTGAGGGGGTTTGGCTGGGGGAAGCGTGTGGATCGGGTATCGGTTTTTATCCCGCTGCGTGGCGACTCTCTATCGTTGATGAAAAGCTGATTTCCATGCAGGCAATCACCCAGAAGTCGATTCAATTAAACCCATTGGAGCAGAACCTTTTTGATCGCATGTCACAAGAGAGTGTCACCCTGACAGGCAGCGGTTTTGGTTGCAATGGTGCGCTGGTCTTTACCTATTCCAACGCGGTCAACCGTTGCGGTATCACACAGTCGGTTGAATATGACCAAGAGGTGATCCGTGTGAGCGACTTTCGTTACCGTAGTGACACTGAATTGCGCTTTCCGATGCCGGTGCTACACCCAGATTCGGGTGTCATGAGGCATATCGCATCGGTACATTACGAACAGGGTCGCGCCACCAGTGAGGGGGTTGTTATCGGGGAACGGGTGATGGTTCGGCTACCCGGAACACTTTGTCAGGGGGAGGAGCTGACAGAAAATAATCGGGTCATTATCCAAGACGATGTTGTGGTGATGTCCGACGGTCGAGTGACTTGGCGTGAACCGCATATAACCAACAGGGGTCAACCGCTCTTGGGTAGGGAGATAACCGAAGAGATCACCACTCGGGATCTTGGTATCGAGATCTCAATCCGTGAGTTGCAAGGTGTTGAGTTCGGCAAGCAGCCCGCATTTGGCCTTCAACTTAAATTGAAGGAGTTGCGGTGATGTACCCGTTACGCTTTTGGATTGCTGCCGCTTGCCTGCTGGCAACTTGCTCGGTGGCTGCACAGCAGATCAATCCGGTCATTGCCGGGAGTAGCGCTCAGATTTATCAGATTCAGGATCATAATATTCAAGCTGCCACGCTGTTTTATCGTCAGGCGGGGCATCGGCCATTTATGCGCCAACCGCTGCACCATCAGGATGGGCAGTGGTCGGTCACTTTTCGTGGTCAGCAGTTGCGTGTACCGGGGGTGGAGTATTACATCCAGTTTGAAATGAGCGATGGCTCGATAAAAACAGACCCACCCCAATACCCAAGCTACAATCCGCTGCACCTTTCTGTGCTGCCTCGTGGAGAGATAACAATCGAGTTAAGCCGCCATGAAATCGCTCCGGATCAGCAGCAGATTGCATTCCGGATTAACGGCGAAATTGATGAACTATCCCGCGTTTATGTGGATGATATTGATGTGACAGAGATTATGCAACGTCAGGGAGATCAGTGGCTCTTGAGTAACGAGGATCAGCTCTTCTCCGGTGAGTCACACTTGCAGATTATCTCTTCTGAAGGGCGGGTACTGGCCACACAACCGCTGCATTTTGTTGACCCGCAATCACCACAACAAATAGCTGAACGCGAGCTGATATTGCGCGGCAACGCCAGCTTCAGTTTGGGCGGGCAACGGGATTCATCCAATGAAGATCCAGGTCCTTTGGCATTGGGTGGCAATTTGCATGTGGAGAGTGAATACCAAGATAACGATTTCACATCGCACTTCTCCGGTATCAATGTCAATTATCAACGGGGGGCAGAGCCTGCATTCAACCTCTCTTCCGGTTTTCTTTTCACCAACAGCTACCGTCAGCATACGCTGCAATTTGGTGATGTCAGCATCCGCGGTACACCCTTGGTTTTATCGGGTTTTTCCCGTCGTGGCCTGCTGGCAAAAACTGAAAATGATCGCTGGTCAGGTTCAATATTTAATGTAAGAACATCCACTGTTGAAGGCTGGGAGTCGGGGGTTTCGCTCGACAATCGCCAGACCTATGGTATCTCGGGAGAGCAACAGCTGGGTCAGCAAGGCCACTCTTCGATTCAATGGGTACTGGTCAGTGGTGCACTGCAACAGCCCGAAGTAGCCGGGGTTGCAACAACCGAAAAACAGCCCCACGCCGCTGATACCGTGGGGGTTCAACTCAATACTGAGCTAGGGGAGACACAAATTGCCGCTCAGTTTGCTGCAAGTCGCTTCGATGCGGATACCCGTGATGCGATTGCGCCACAAAAAGATAACGCCTACGAGTTAAAGCTGAGCCGCGACATTTACGGGCTGGCATCGTCACTGGGTTTTCACCGTTATGGTGCCCATTACGCCACCATTGCTAATCCAAACTTTTCCAATGACCGGCAGGGGTTGGATCTTTCTGTGGGTGGTCAATTTCAAAAGATGGGTTGGTCCACTTCACTCGCCACCACCCAGGATAATATCGAACAGGATCTGAACCGCCCCATTGTTACATCCAGAAATGCCGGTTTGAATCTGGATTTTATTGTTGAAGATTGGCCCGCACTCAGTAGCGGCTTTAATTTGAGTGAACAGCGATCTCGTAATGAACCCGCAATCGACCAGCGAATCGACAGCCGAGGAGAGGATGTGACACTGGGAATATCAGACAACATCGGTTCACTCAACCTCTCATGGAACAGTTCACTCGGGCGGCTAAAAAGCCGACTGGATGCCACTAAAGATAGTCATACTCGCAACCATGCGTTAAACCTGGGTTACAGCACAGAAGAGACACAACTGAGCCTGAACATTGCTCAGAACAGCAGTCGGGATCAGGTCACACACCTATCAGACCTCCTTAATCTCTCGGCTGACTTCCCACTTTTTTCCGAGAAAATCATGCTGAACAGTCAGTTCTCTTTTCAACACAATAGCGCCAGCGATGATTCTCAAAACAATAAAATCATCGGTGGCAGTGCGCGTATCGCTTGGTCGTTACAGGATATGTTCAGTACAGTCACTGCCGCTTGGGCAAATGCACAATTTGCACTCAGCTGGCGCTATAACCGTCGTAGTGACTCGTTTGATCCGGCAAATGATGTTTCAGATCAGCGCGTTTTGCTGGAATTCAGCATGGGCGCCCCCGTCAGTTTTGAACAACGTTGGAAGCTTTAACCATGAAATCGCCTTTATTGCATCAGGTCACCCACCCCTATCCATCGGCAGCACGAAAGCTGGTGCTTCTAATGACCTTTTTCATCACCCTGTCGGCCTGCTCTGCGCCTGATAACGGAGAGGATAGCAATCCAGATGACCGCATGGCCACGATGCAGATCACCCTGCCCGGCTTAGCGCCAACAACCCAGGGCATGGCCAAAGCGGCTTCAGCCTCTGGTGTTCCGGAGGAGGTCACTTCACTGTTAATTGAGGTATTTAACCAGCAGCGCCGTTTGTTGGCATCAGCAGAGATTATTGACACTGGTTCAGTGACACTGAGCATCGCCGCGGGCAGAAATTACACCGTTCGTGGTACCGCAAAGGCCGGAGATGAGGTGCTGTTTCAGGGTGAGGCCGTGGTGGCAGAAATTGCCGCCGGTAGCCGGGTATCGGTCAGCTTGACACTGACCGATCAGATAGAGCTATCCATCACCCCCCCTCAGGATATTCCTGTCGCAGCGGCGGCGCTTGATTTCAGCTTTACCCTGAGTGGGCTAATGGATACCACGCTCAACTGGTATATCAACGGTACTCTTGGCGGTTCAGCAGCCGTGGGGTTTATCACCGCCACCGGCCAATACACCCCTCCCGCCACACTGCCGACTAACCACCTTATCACCGTCCGAGTCGAGCCGGTGGTATCCCCCTCGTTTGCACAGACATTCAGCTTTAATTTACTGCCAGCGGCCAACATCCCACCCGTTGCCGATGCGGGAGTTGATCAGGGAGTCAACAGTGGCGGTAGTATCACCTTGAGCGCTGCAAGCAGCAACGATACGGATGGCTCGATTGTCAGTTACCACTGGGAACTCACCTCAGAAGATCTCTACCCGGTACTGGTGGATGCCAACAGTGAGAGCACCTTATTGACCGCGCCGACCACCCAGTACGGCGGTATTGCCATCTATCAACTGACGGTGACCGATAATCAGGGTGCAATAGGCCAAGATACCGTTGAGATCACAGTCGATGGCTTTGACCAACCACTCCAGGCCGATGCCGGTGCGGATCAGGTGGTCATCGAAAATACCCAGGTCACGCTGGATGGCGCCGGCAGCAGTGACCCCGACAATGCCATTACTCACTACTTATGGGAAGAGTTAAGCAGTGGCGGCCTGTCGCTGTCTGACAATGGTATACAACGCCCAACCTTCACCGCACCGAGTGCCCAGAGCAGCAGTGAATATCAATTTCGCCTGACCGTCACCAATGACCACGGTGAGCAGGCTCAAGATAGCATCACCATCACAGTGAATAATGCCCAGCCGCCCGGAAAACTCTTTTTTTCTGCATCCACAAACAGCTCCGATTATTACCTCTGGGTTACCGATGGCACCCCTAACGGCACACAACAGGTTGCCGCCGTGAGTGTTTATAACAGCGACTTTTATCAATACAAAATCCTGAGCGGCTCGCTCTTTTTTCAAAGCCGTGACGTAGCCAATGGCAGTGAGCTGTGGCGCTCGGATGGCACCCCCGATGGCACCGTCATCTTGCCTTCCGGAGCCGATGCCGACTACATCGGACAAGGGGCTGCTGCATCTGCCAATCCAGTGGCATTCAGCGCACTGGGGGATCATCTGCTATATGCCGCCAGCACCTCTTTTGACGGCACCTTTCACTATCGGCAAATGCTCTCGCTGGATACCCGTGATAACAGCCTGACTACGGTATTTAATGACTCACCCGGTAGCTACGATCGGTACGATGTGGGAACACTGGGTGGTGACAGCTATTTCTTCAGCCACACATTTACCCCAACCATCAGCACCACGCTCTATAAAACGAATGGCATTGACTCCGCCACTGCCGTGAAAACAGCGCAAGAATTTACCTACATGAGAGACTTTGTTGAGCTTAACGGTGAACTCTACTTCTCCTCTTCTGAAAATGGCCTGTTCAATCTGTGGAAAACTGATGGCAGCAGTACCAACACCATCAAATTGTACGACTTTTCTGGCGGTATTGGTTCCCTCACCCCCAATGTTTCAAGCAGACAGGAAAATATGATTGCATTCAATAACCGGCTCTATTTTCTGGCTCACAATGGCGGCACAAACAAAGAGTTGTGGGTAAGTGACGGCACCGCAGCCGGTACCACCTTGCTAAAAGAGTTGGATGCACCAGCCAGTGGTTTTATAACACCCGCCCTGCAGGTGGTGAATAACCGACTGCTGTTCCTAAGCTCTGGCCCAGACGCGGCCTCAGATGGCCTATGGGCAAGTGATGGATCCATTGCCGGCACCCAGCAGATCGCCAACCTGCAACTGAACAGTGACCTCGGTTACTACACGGGTTCTGATACCGGCGTATCCCATGTTGTCGCATCACTCGGGCTACTCTTTTTTAGCGCCAATGACGGTGTCACTGGCAATGAACTCTGGGTAACAGACGGCACCGCCGCAGGCACGCGTCTGGTAAAAGATATTTACCCCGGTGCCCTCTCAAGCAGGCCGGCCATGTTCAGGTCTGGCGAGGGGTATCTGCTTTTCATCGCAGAGGATGAAGATGGTCGTGCCAAGCTGTGGCGAAGTGACGGAAGTGAGGCCGGAACCGTGATGATAAAAGATATCGATCCTAATGGATTTGAGAATTTTTCCTTTTTCCGTCCCGCTGCTTGAGGAAGCTCTGAATAATCATGACGTGTTCAGCGCTTCCTTAGAATAGTAACGATAAGACACTTCTGCTAAAAAATTCTCTCACTCACTCTTTTTCGTTATGCTGGTGGTATGGAAGAACAGATTTTTGAGGCACGCATTAAACTATTGCTACGGCAATGGCCGATTATCTGGGTTGGCAATCTACTGGTGCAGGCTATCTGTGCGCTAGTCTTGTGGGAAAACCAGTCACATCGGGTCATTTTATTATGGTGTGGTGTCAATGTTTTGCTGTTTTGCTGGCGCTTGCTGATGCGCCAGCAGTTTCCGGCGGCCATTAAAGCCGGGCATCACGCGATACAACGCTGGGCGCACCAGTACGCCCTATCCGGCTTGCTTTGTGGGCTACTCTGGGGCGCGGGTGCCTGGTTATTTTTCGACCCACAGTATGCTGAGCTGACCATTTTTTTGCTGGTGGTGATGATCGGTATCTGCGCTGGCAGCCTACCGGCACTCTCCTGTTACAGCCCCGCTTATATCACCTTCACCTGCGGTGTTTTGATCCCCCTCTCGGTAAAACTATGGTCGTTGGATTGGGCGCATTCACAGTCGTTGTCGATACTGGCGCTGGTTTTCCTAAGCGTCAACATCTTCTACAGCCGCAATCTGGATCGTACCATCAGCAGCTCAATTACCGCAGATCTGGCCAACCAAAAATTGCTTGGCGAAGTGGTGCTTGCGCGTGATGTCGCCGAACAGGCCAACCGTACCAAGTCGAGCTTCCTAGCCGCTGCCAGCCATGACCTGCGCCAGCCACTGCACGCTATGGGGCTATTTATGGAGTCACTCAATATCCAGCTGAAAGAGCGAGGCCAACGCCAGCTCTTTAAGCATATCTGCACCGCCCACAGTGCAATGGAGCAGATGTTTGATGCACTATTGGAGATTTCCCGCCTTGAGACCGGGGGTATCAAACCGGTACTCAGCCACTTCCAGCTGCGCCCAATCATCGACGATTTGGTGAGCAGCGTATCAGGGCCGGCTCACCAAAAAGGGGTCAGCATCAAAGTGCACCATTGTGATGTTGTGGTTTACACCGACTCGGTCCTGCTCGGCACCATTTTGCGTAACCTGTTAACCAATGCGGTCAAATACACCGAACAGGGCAGTATCGAGATTTCCGGCCAAATACGAGAGGGTTCTGTTCATCTGAGCGTCAAAGATTCTGGGCTCGGCATTCCCGCCGACAAACACCAGTTGATCTTCTCCGAATACCATCAACTGGCTAACCCAGAGCGTGACCGGGAAAAGGGACTTGGGTTAGGGTTGGCGGTGGTTAAACGAACCGCAGCACTGCTTCAACTACCGTTGGATTTAGACTCCACCCCCGGCGTAGGGTCAGAGTTCAGCCTGAAAATTCCATTGGGTGAAAGTGAGCGAATCCCTACCGTGACAAACAATATTCAGAGACATAACCTGAAAGGCCTGCATCTGCTGCTGATCGACGATGATGCCGATATTCGCAAAGGAACCAAGGGGGTGTTGAATCAGTGGGGCTGCGTCGTCACGTGTGCTGAATCGGCTCAGCAAGCCCTACTTGAGCTAAATAAGCGGGAGCGCCCTCCTGATCTGATAATCAGTGACTACCGCCTGCAACACGGTGTAACCGGCCTCGAAGCGATCAAGACTATTCGTGATGCGCTCGACCCCGAACTACCCGCACTGCTAATTACGGGAGACACCGACCCGGCACTGCGTGAGCAGCTGGTAAACGCAGGCTACTACGTGCTGAATAAACCGATTAAACCCACCCAGCTAAAAAATGTGGTGGCAGAGCTTTTGAGTTAGAAGATTAACTTTTTCAATCAACAACTCATGAATTTGCGCAAAAATCGTGCAAGATATTGGTTTCACAGGGAAATTTATGAAGGAACTTCATATCAGTGATTACCAACGACTGAAGAAATATTTCCTGTGGAATCAATAGACAAGCGAGATTGTGCATAATTTATGAATTGTCCGGGTTAGGAACGAGCACGGAATAACTGATGCAATGATGACGCAGAAATTTTGCTCCCGTTCAAATGATCTCAAGAGGCGCATAGCGGGCCTACGTAACGATTGGGATCGTTTGAACGGGGGTAAAAGGGCAAGTCAGAATGATAGGCCCACAAATGATAATCGGCCATCATTTTGAAATATGCTTTAGTTCCCGTACTGGGTTCTGTCTGTTTTGTGTGTGATTGTAGGGCCTCTTGATTAAAAGAAGATATTTGGAGGTCAAGGCTCCAACCCGCATTTATGATAAGGAGGTTGGCTCGATTATCGGCTAATTATTCAAGCGAGAGTCCCAACTGGTTTGACAGTGTATTGGCCATCGTCATTCCAATGCGATCTGCAAATTGCTGAAAGTAGTCTGGGCGCGGTGTGAAATCAACAATGCGCTCAGCGCCAATTATTTCGCGTGCCACGTAGCTGCTGCTGCCAAGACCATCAACCAGCCCTAATGCCACTGCTTGCTCTCCACTCCAGACAAGGCCGGTGAATATCTTATCGGAATCGGCAAGGCGCTCGCCACGCCCCTCTTTAACCGCATCAATAAACTGTTGGTGAATGTTGCCCAGCATCCCTTTCACATGTTCCACCTCTCCTTCCTTTAGGGGGGAAAAGGGGTCAAGAAATCCTTTACTCTCACCAGCAGTCAACAAGCGGCGCTCCACACCCAACTTATCCATCGCACCGGTGAAACCAAAGCCGTTCATCACCACGCCAATTGATCCCACCATGCTCGCTTTATCGGCATAAATTTCATCCGCCGCCGCTGCAATGTAATAACCACCAGAGGCACAGACATCCACCACCACTGCATAGAGCGGTGTCTCTGGATACAAGGCGCGGAGCCGTTTGATTTCATCGTAAATATAACCCGACTGCACCGGGCTACCACCGGGGCTGTTAATCCGTAAAATAATACCGGCGGTATTTTCATCTTTAAATGCCGCTCTCAAACCACCAACCACTGTATCAGCACTGGCCGGTGCGTCTGCTGCAATCACGCCAGAAATTTCGATCAGTGCGGTGTGTGCACCACCCAGTTTAATATCTGCACCACCCCAGTCCCGTGGGATGTAGAAGAGGATGAAGAAGATGTAGGCAAACACCATGAATTTAAAGAAGATGCCCCAACGGCGGGTGCGCCGCTGTTCATTAATAGAGGAGAATGCCAAGCGGTTCAGCAAGTCTCGCTGCCATTCGCCCTCATCCACCACACGCTCTTTTTTTGAAGCGGCAGCTGATGCGTCACTCGCAACCGGCGCTGGCTCACCTTCAGTCCAGGCATCTTTTGCAACCACAGACTCTGGTGTCTCATTTTTCTTTTCATCACTCATTATTTTTACTCAGCTAACCAATCATGTAATTCACGAATATCATCAAGACAACCCAGTACACTGCCTGGGGCTCCGCAGTTCAAAAGACGCTCTTTTTCATGTACACCGTAACTGACAGCCAATGCATCTACGCCTGCATTTTGCGCCATCAGCATGTCGTATTCACTATCCCCCACCATCAATGTTTGACCGGGGGCGACACCGACAAAGTCCATAATCTCTTCCATCATCAGCGGATGGGGTTTGGAGAAACACTCGTCAGCACAGCGTGTTATATGGAAGTGATGGCGCAGGTTACACTCATCAAGCACCCGATCCAACCCTTTGCGCGCCTTTCCCGTTGCCACGGCCAGCCAATATTCCTGCCTATTAAGTGTTTTCAGCATCTCTGCCACACCGTCAAACATCGGCATCGGCGTCTCATCCATAAACAAAAAATGGTGCCGGTAAGCCTCAATCAGCACCCCTGATTGCCGCTTGTCTATGTCAGAAAAAAGCGCTGAAAGCGCCTCCGGAAGACCCAGACCAATAATATCCTTGATCTGTTCACGACTGCGAAAAGGCATTGCCACATCGGCAACAGCCGCCTGCATCGCATTGACAATTTTCGCCTCAGAGTCCATCAGGGTGCCATCCCAGTCGAACACAATGAGTGAATAGGGTTTCGTCATCGGTTATCTCATCTTCTCTAAAATAGTATTTAAACCGTCACTCAAAGGTGCCTGCACGGCGAGGGTCACCTCTGTCACCGGGTGGATAAAACGCAACTCTTGTGCATGTAAGAAGAGCCGCTTAAGCCCTCGCGCCTGCATCTTTTCATTAAACTGCTGATCGCCATATTTTTCATCCCCGGCAATCGGTTTCTTAATATGCTGAGCATGAACCCGGATTTGATGGGTTCGCCCGGTACCCAGGTCAATTTGAACAAAAGTTGCGTCAGAGAAACACGTTTCCGGATAAAATGTCGTCAATGCTGACTTGCCATCAGGGTGTACCCGCACTATCCGCTCACCCGATTGCACGGTACGCTTCTGCAAAGGGGCTTCAACCCGTTTTTCCTCGCCATGCCAACCACCGCGCACTAGTGCGCAATATGTTTTGCTGATACCTCCATCCCGCAACAGGGTGTGAAGGCTGCGCAACATACTGCGTTTTTTGGCTATCATCAGACAACCGGAAGTATCCCGATCAAGGCGGTGTACCAACTCAAGAAACGGAGCATCGGGGCGAAGCTGACGGAATCCTTCAATCACACCAATGTTAATCCCACTACCCCCGTGTACAGCCAGACCAGAGGGTTTATTGATCACAATAAGCTGTTCATCTTCATATAGGATGGAATCTTCCAGACATTTCAAAAAAGGGGGTGGTGCCGGCGGAGCTTCTCCCACCTCTGCCATGCGCACGGGTGGAATCCGTACCAAATCACCCAGTTGGAGTCGATAAGTCTGCTTAATACGCTTTTTATTTACACGCACCTCACCTTTGCGCAAAATTCGATAGACGCGGCTTTTAGGCACCCCCTTAAGCCGGGAGAGTAAAAAATTATCAATGCGCTGCCCTTCATGACCTTCATCAATGGTGACATGCTGTACAGATGAACTCATAGTCTGATTTTCACTCAACTCAAATGGCGATGTAATTAAACAGTGATGCGTCAAACAGGCTGGATATATCCACTCTTCATTCGACGCAATACAAATAAATGCTGCGTTTCTTGGGAAACGCCATTATAATCCGAAATGCTATAAAAGTTTCACAGTTTATGTGGCTAAAAGATGCGTAGGTAAAAATTACCTTACTCCGCCACAATATGACAAGAATATTTTTCGAGATACGCACTTAGCGGATCTCTTTATATAAACAGAAGCCCCCCTTAGATAAAATGTGGTGTGCTTCTATTGAATAGCTCTTCTGCGCTTCGGTGGTTTTGACGGAGCCTGGGTAACCCCAAAAGTATACAGC
The DNA here is from genome assembly GCA_022712945.1 of Gammaproteobacteria bacterium. Lineage (GTDB taxonomy): Bacteria > Pseudomonadota > Gammaproteobacteria > RBG-16-57-12 > RBG-16-57-12 > JAFLJP01. The sequence goes on from JAFLJP010000018.1 coordinate 28,008, forward strand.
TGTTAGCCGGCCTCCCCCCTTAAGCGGTGATGACGCCAGCCAGCCAAAAAAGTACTTCTGTTCTGTCCATGCGAAGCGTGGTAGAGCGCGTGAGAGACATAAATGAGAAGAATGCTGTTTAATGCAACTCAACCTGAAGAGTTGCGCGTCGCCCTTGTGGATGGGCAAAAACTCTACGACCTTGATATTGAAACAAGCAACCGGGAACAGAAAAAGTCCAACATATACAAAGGTACCATTACCCGCATTGAGCCCAGTCTTGAAGCCGCTTTTGTCGATTATGGATCAGAACGTCACGGTTTTTTACCACTGAAAGAGATTTCACGTAGTTACTTCGTTGAAGGTGCTAACCTTAGCGGCCGTGTCAATATCAAAGAGGTGCTTAAAGAAGGCCAAGAGGTCGTAGTACAGGTCGACAAAGAGGAGCGTGGCAACAAAGGCGCTGCTCTGACCACATTTATCAGCCTTGCAGGTCGCTATCTTGTACTGATGCCAAACAACCCCCGTGCGGGCGGTGTCTCCCGCCGTATCACTGGCGAAGATCGCCATGAAATCCGTGAAGCACTCAATGCGTTAGAGCTGCCCGACGGCATGGGCATGATCGTCCGCACTGCGGGTGTTGGAAAATCCCATGAAGAGCTACAATGGGATCTCGACTACTTGCTACAGTTGTGGACAGCAATAGAAGAGGCCTCAACCCAGCGCAATGCGCCCTTCCTGGTATATCAAGAGAGCAACATCGTTATTCGCGCCATCCGTGACTATTTCCGCCAGGATATCAGCGAGATTCTGATCGACTCTGAAAGCGTTTACAATCAAGCCAAAGAGTTCATGCAACTAGTGATGCCGAACAACCTGAACAAGGTGAAGCACTATCAGGACCCGATCCCGCTCTTCACTCGCTATCAAATTGAAACCCAGATTGAGACCGCCTTCCAACGTGAGGTAAGACTGCCTTCAGGTGGTGCGATCGTCATTGATCACACCGAAGCATTGATCTCTATCGACATCAACTCGGCACGTGCCACCAAAGGCAGCGATATCGAAGAGACTGCACGCAACACCAACCTTGAAGCCGCAGACGAAATTGCTCGCCAACTTCGCCTGCGCGATCTTGGCGGCCTGATCGTGATCGACTACATCGACATGAGCAGTTCGCGCAATCAACGGGAAGTTGAAAACCGCATCAAAGAAGCACTTAAAATGGATCGTGCCCGTGTCCAGATTGGACGTATCTCACGCTTTGGACTGCTGGAGATGTCACGCCAGCGCTTGCGCCCATCACTGGGTGAATCTAGCCAGATCCTCTGCCCTCGTTGCAACGGTACCGGGCACATCCGTAATATCGAATCACTAGCCCTTTCGGTACTTCGTATCATTGAAGAAGAGGCGATGAAAGAGAACACCAGCAAGATAGTAGCCCAACTTCCAGTTGAAGTTGCCACCTTCCTGCTCAACGAAAAACGTACGGTCATCAATGATGTGGAAGCGCGTCAAAACATCTCTGTTATGCTGATTCCCAACCTGCACCTGAATACACCGCACTACGAAATTGAGCGCATCAAAGAGAGCGACATCGATCCACAATCTAAAACCCCACAAAGCAGCTACCAGATGGCCACTGAATTTGAGCCGGAAGCAACAGCACAACCCACACAGGTCAAACCGAAAACTGAAGAGGCGGTGGTAAAAGGTGTGGTGCCCGCCACACCGGTACCACAAAAACAACAACAGACCAGACCAAGCCTGATTAAACGCCTCTGGAGCAGCCTGTTCGGCACCCCTGAGGAAGAAGAAAAGCCGCCTACCTCTCAGAGAAGTGGCAACAAAAATCCACGTAATCGCAACTCACGCAATGGCAACAACCAAAACCGTGGCCGTAATCGTGGCCGTGAGCAAGGCAATGATACGCGTCGCAACAACCCCCGTGGTGAGCGAAATCAAGACAACAGACAACGCCAGAACAATACCCAGCAATCTACCGGGCAATCTACCGGGCAAACGAGCGAAAATGTAACTGCCAATAGCGGTGAAAACAGTGAATCAGGCGAGGGAAATCGTTCAAGAAATGAGCGTAGGAACCGGGGTCGTAACCGCAATCGCAACCGCAGTCGCAACAGTAATAGTGAGCCGCAAAACACCAATCAGGCTCAGGATGAAAACGTCAATCAGCCACAAAAAGCCCCTGAACGTGATAATGACCAACCCAACCCATCAACTGAAAGCAATGAGCCACGCATGCGTCGCCCACGCCGTGACAATAACCCGGATATAACTAGGGCCATGCTCAACAGCAGTGATGCCGTTAAGGAAGAGCCGCAGAAAGAGAGCAAAAGTGACCTGCCTGCTGCCACTGCCAGCGATACAGTTGCTGCCAGCACCACAACAGAGGCAAAACCAGCACCATCTGAAATAAAAAACAAAGCAACGGAAGAGAACCGAGAGCAGGCTGGCGAAAAACCACAGAAGCCCCGATTCAAGAAACCGGATCCAGCGCCGCTTTCACCCAGTGCAGCGGCTAAACGTGCAGTTGAAAGTACACCAACTACGACAAAAACTGCGGATAATCGTCCTGAAACCAAGGGAGCAACAACCAGTGAGGCACCGGCAGCTACCACTGAAAAACCAGCACCTAAGGCAGAAAATAGGGAAGCACCTGCCAAGCCCGAGCCAACAACTCAACCCCCTGCTGCCACTGAAAAAAAGCAAGCAGTGAAGAGTGACAAAGCAGGTGAAAACCAAGAGAGCTGATTCCACATAAGCAACAAAGTGATTAGTAAAAAAGCTCTGAATGAGTCGGATCAGACTTAGGCTAAGCGAAAGTTGTTCTCATTTGTTTCGAAATTCGCAGTAATAGTTGTTCTATTTAGTGCGATTTTCGGGATAAATGAGGGTGATTCCAGCAAGATAAAAATGGCCAAAGAGATAAAACACCCTCACAAATCCATCTGATAAACAACCCTCTCATCTATAGCAACGAGCCTTCTAGGCTGAAGCCATCCTGGCACCCACAGGCGATATTTTAAAAATAGTTACCCCCCCAACCACTACAATCAACCAATACCCCCCATGGAGATACATTAAAAAAATTAAAAGAATTTAACGCAAATGCCGACAATTAAAGTAGCAATCGGATAAAAGCAAGTGTTAAAATATTTCACAAGCAAGCACAAAAAAAGGTAACGGAGGTTGCATGCGTATTAAATACATTGCACTGCCAGTATTAATGGTAATCAGCAGCATACTGCTGATTACTATTGTGCACGCCGATGGCTGGCGCCCTGCATCAAAAGCACCCAACCATACCAGCGTAGCCAATACGGGGCATAATTTGACCCAACGCTACTCAGATATGGAAGCGTTCATGAATGACTACCGAAACGACTATAATGCAGTCTGCGTATATTGTCATACTCCTCATGGTGCCAGTGGCGAGATGGGGTCGATACCTCTTTGGAATAGAACCAAACCATCCACTCCCTATGACCTCTACTCTGCCCCAACCACGCTGGGGCAAACTATCACCGTCCCCGGTGCCAATTCAATGACCTGTCTCTCTTGCCATGATGGCACGGTGGCGATCGACTCAATAATCAATATGCCCGGCTCCGGTGGTTATCTTCAATCTCAGGAGAGCAGTGTCGACATCGCCTTTCTGGATAGTTGGGGTGGCGCAGGCCCCAACAATGGTAACCATTCGGTTATGTTTGGTAGTACCATCGCTGACTGTAACCGTTGTCACGGCACTCCACCCATGTTCCCTTCATTAGGGATGGCCGATTTTAGCGTATTTTTTATCGAGACCGATTTGCGCAATGACCACCCTATCGGGGTTGAATACCCCACCACCCTTGGGGCCGGGGTGGACTTTAAGATACCCACGGGCATTCAAGCAGGTGAAATGAGTTTTTTTGACCTGAATTCAAATGGTAAGGCTGATACGAACGAAATTCGCATGTACCAAACCGGAGAGGGCTATGAAGTGGAGTGTGCCAGTTGCCATGATCCCCATGGTGTCCCTTCTTCGACGGAAGCGGGAAGTGAATTTATCCCCAGTTTTTTACGGGTCTCAAACGCTGAAAGTGCCTTGTGTTTTAGCTGTCATACCAAGTAAGGGATGTAGAATTCATTAAAGTACCGCTCTTACTGGCCTTTTTGCCCACCCTAAGCATCTCATTTTTTACAGTAGGGATTAAGCCGGTGTCGATATTTTTCTGGCCAAGTTGCGTAGCGCCGTCTCTGTCGTTTGCCAATCAATGCATTTATCCGTCACTGACACGCCATACTCCAGCTGTGTGCAATCCGTAGGAATAGACTGATTTCCTGCGTTGATATTGCTTTCGATCATCACCCCTTTAATTGATTGATTACCGTCAGCAATTTGCTGTGCAATATCATCCAGAACAAGTAGCTGTTTTTGGTGGTCTTTGTGGGCATTGGCGTGACTACAGTCCACCATAATGTTTACCGGCAAACCCGCATGTTTCAACTGCCGTTCGCAGGCTTCGACATGTTTGGCATCGTAGTTAGGCCCACCGCTGCCACCGCGCAGCACCATATGGGAATAGGGATTGCCTTTGGTACGAATTACCGCCACCTGGCCTTGCGGATCAATACTGACAAAATCATTTTTATGCGCTGCACAGATAATGGCATTAACAGCCACATCGTAATCGCCATTAGTGCCATTTTTGAAGCCAACCGGTGCCGAAAAACCACTGGCCATTTTGCGATGGGTTTGTGATTCAGTGGTGCGTGCACCAATTGCGGTCCAGGAGAAAAGGTCTTGAACATATTGCGGTGTAATCAGATCCAACGCCTCACCCGCCGCAGGCAGACCCAGCTCGGCAATTTCCAGTAGCAGTTTCCGCGACATCAACAGCCCTTTCGCAATATCACAACTACCATCCATATCAGGATCGTTAATCAACCCCTGCCATCCGATACTGGTGCGCGGCTTCTCAAAATAGACCCGCATCACGATACAGAGGCTATCTTTTAGCTCATCCGCTAGCTGCTTAAGTCGCTTGGCATAATCCATCGCCAAATCCGTATTGTGAATGGAACAGGGGCCAACCACCACAAACAGGCGCTGATCTTTTCCATCAAGAATATCGCGAATCTCCTGCTGCCCTCGCATAACTGTATCGATCCCCTCCGGGGTCAATGGATACATTGTTTTCACTTGATCAGGACGAATCAGAGGGTCTTCAGAGATGACGTGCAGATTTTCGATGCGATTATCCATTGAGAGGCATATTCTTTTTGATAAATTGATGCTGAAAAATAAGGCGTAAACAGTAGCAGAATGCTCTGTTTATCGCACCCTGTTTTTCACTGCATCACCATATATTTGACTATAAAAAGCTTAATCCAGCGTAAAACTGCCGAGTAATGCCCCACTCTGATCCAACACGACTAACGCCTCGCCAAAACGACCACTCAGCGACAGTAGCAGCAGTTCATGATCAGCCGCCTCATTTTCCGTTAAAAATGTTTGATAGTGTGCCATTGCTGGTGCATTTTTCTGATATTGCCGCTTCACCTTATCAGACTCAACTTTCAATGCAGGTAAATGGCGATCAACAGGCTCAAGGAGAGCCACAACCGCCCACCCTGGAATTGAATTATTAAAGAGATGAAGCACAGTATCAGCCGCCTCATCGGCAGTTTCAGGTTTTCGCGAGTACAAAATCAGGGGTAGTGCTGCTCCCGATTCATTTACAGAGGCAATATCGCTCTCTTGCCTCTGTAAATAATCATTATCCATTATTTGAAAAGTAGCCCCATCAAAAACAATCGCCTGCGGTTTTTGATTGTAAATGGTATTAACCCCCCAAACCAAGGCGCTGATTTGAATGGCGGCAATAAACATAAAGTCGATCACAATATGACGCCGTGTTTTAGTGGGGTTGTAGATAATCAGGGTTAAGAGAGGCCCAAGCACCAGATCTACCGCAATAAGAATCTGCACCCCGGTCATGCCGCCATCAATCCAAAACAGAGCACCCGGGTACCAGATGCAGACGATAACACCCAGAAGTATCAGGAAAACAATAAGGCTGACACCAAAATGAATGGCGCTGGCCCGTAGGCGAGCAGGCAGTGTTTGTGACAGTTTCATAGTCGTTTGCTACTCAAGGTTAATTTTAGGAAGCTTATCGACACCACCGCCTGTTGATTGAAGCCAAAGCGCATCACCGCCACATTTTTTACTAATCACCGCCAGCTGCTCATCGTGTGCGACCCGCTCTTCGGCACTGGCGTTAATCACTTTCAGTGGTGCCCGGTCAGCGCTTAAACGTCGGATATCGGTACTGGTAAGTGCGTCTCTACTTCCATCATTTTGACTATCCAGCGAGAGATTACTCTGCCCACCAGTCATTATCAGATAAACATCGGCGAGAATTTCCGAATCGAGTAGCGCACCGTGCAGCTCCCGTTTCGAGTTATCAATAAAGTAACGTTTACAGAGTGCATCCAGGCTATTTCGCTGTCCCGGATGTTTTTTACGGGCCATTGCCAAGGTATCAATCACCGAACAGTGGTCACGAATATCGGCAAAACGGTTATCCAGCAATTTGAATTCATGATTGATAAAGCCGATATCAAACGGAGCGTTATGAATGATTAACTCAGCCCCTTTGATAAATTGAAAAAAATCATCGCTAATAGCCGCATAGAGCGGCTTGTCGGTGAGAAATTCATTGGTAATGCCGTGAATTTCAATCGCCTCCTGCGGCACCTCTCGCTCCGGCTGAATATATTGATGGTAATTGTTGCCAGTCAGTCGGCGGTTAACCATCTCCACACAACCGATCTCAATAATGCGATGACCCGCTTTCGGCTCAATACCGGTAGTCTCTGTATCTAATATGATTTGACGCATAATGGTAAACTCACACTTTCTGGTTGTAACTATTTCAGATTAGGGGTTAGGGATGTAGAAGAAGTTAACGTACCGTTATTACGCCGAATTGTTGTTCACCCTCTCTAGGCCGGTATTGGGCGCACAGTGAGCTACGCAACGAATACCGGCCTAGAGAGGGTGGGCAAAAAGACAAGTAAGCGCGGTATTTTAATAAATTCTACATCCCTTAAGCCAATATCTCGGAAATTCCCTTGTTTGCCAGGCAATCGGCCATCTCATTTTCACGGTGCCCAGTATGGCCCCGCACCCAGTGCCACTCCACCTGATGACGTGCTACGGCGGCATCCAGGCGCTGCCAAAGATCCACATTTTTCACCGGTTTTTTATTTGCGGTTTTCCAACCCCGTTTTTTCCAGTTTTTAATCCAGTCGTTAATACCGTTTTTTACATATTGTGAATCGGTGGTTAACGCCACTTCACAGCCTTCACTCAAGCTATCCAGCCCCATAATGGCCGCCATCAATTCCATGCGGTTATTGGTGGTATGTTTTTCACCACCATATAGCTCTTTTTCCGTGTTGTTATAACGCAGAATAGCCCCCCAGCCACCAGGGCCTGGGTTACCCTTACAAGCGCCATCGGTAAACAACTCAATTTTCTTCACTATCGCTCTCTCTTTGCATGGTTGATTGGGTCGCCCCTAATGCACCAAACTGGCGCTGTACCTGCCAACTGGGGCGAATGGGGGTGGGTGTGATGACCTGTTTTCTGGCGACAAGGATATAGCCTCCACCCAAAATAGGCCAGTAGCGGGCACCCCAACGCTCCAACCCCATAAACTTATTCATCACTTTGGGGTGGCGCAGTGCCGGGCGGTAAAAATAGTACTCCAGATACTCAATATCGTAACCGAGCAACCTGAACCAATCTTTCACCCGTCGTGGCGATAAAAAACGCCCATGCCACGGCAAGCGGTTTACCAGCCGTTGCAACCACATCGTGGTTCCCCAAAGGCTGTAAGGGTTGAAACCCATCACCACCACGTGGCCTTCGGGCACCAACACCCGATCGACCTCACGTAGAACTTGATGTGCGTGTTCATGAATTTCAAGGGTATGCGGCAGAACCACCACATCGATACTGTCAGTCACAATCGGCAGTTTGTCCACCTCGCCAGGCAGTAACAGGTGGGGCTGAGACTGAACGGCGCGATCACTATCGAGAATAATACGTTGCTTGATACGACTCTGGCCCAATAAGTCCGTTGTAGCCAACACACCAACCTGTAGCAGGCTATAACCAAAAAAATTGGCCAGCACTTCTGTTAACCGGGGCTGTGCAAGATCCAAAAATTGCTGCCCGGTATCGCCGCAATACCAATGATTTAGCGCACGCCGTCGCTGCTCATAGCTTTTATCTTTATGCTTTAGCTTGCTGATTGCATCAAACATTGCGTAAAATTCGTTTACTCAAAATCTAAGGTTAGCGCTATCTTGCTCACGGTCAAACCCCTCATCGCCTTTGAAGATAATTATATCTGGCTGATTTCTCATCACCGGCACCCATATATTGCCATCGTCGATCCAGGTGATGGCGAGCGTATTGTGCGTCATTGCCAATCACAAAATTTAATCCCGGTCGCCATTTTGATCACTCACCACCATGGGGATCACACCGATGGTATCGCTGCCATCAAACAGCACTATAACATCCCAGTGTATGGCCCGGCCCATGAAAAAATCAGCGGAATAACTCACCCTTTAACTGAAGGGGGGCGTGTTGTTATTAGGGAGATCGAGGCTGAATTTCAAGTCATCGATACACCCGGCCACACACCCGGTCATATCTGTTATTACGGTCATGGCCTGCTCTTCAGCGGTGACACCCTGTTTGCCGGTGGCTGCGGTCGGCTGTTTGGAGGAAGTGCAGAACAGATGCAACACTCCCTAGAAAAAATTCGCGCCCTGCCGGATGAGACACTGGTTTACTGCGCACATGAATACACCATCGCCAACCTGACCTTCGCCCGGATAGCTGAACCCGAAAATGTTGCGATTGGCCTGCGCCAGCAACAGGTGCAACAACAGCGTAGCGAAAACAAAGCAACAGTACCAAGTCAACTGCGGGTGGAAAAGCAGACCAACCCCTTTCTTCGCTGGGATAACCCATTACTCATCGAAGCCGCATCGAACTATAGTGCACAACCGCTGACTAATGCAGCAGCGGTATTTGCCGCTGTACGCCAATGGAAAGACGATTTAGACTGACGCCAAAAAAAACCCTGTTCATACTCAATGGAATAACGCCTTGCCACACACCACCAACAGAATATTATTGAAAACAGTCGCACTTTCCAGCGCCCTGCTACTCCTCAGCGGGTGCCTGACACAACCCAAAAAAGGTGACGAATCATCGTTAGAGATGGATACTCCAAATCAGTTCACAACAGCTGAAGAGCAACACAATATCGAATCCATTCACTATTTGAGCAAACAGCAGGGAAGTGAAGCCCTCCGTGCACCCATTGAACCGTTTATTCAGGACGAATTTGAGCCACAGGCTCAACTACCAACCCAAGTTGAGGATAGCTCACTCCAGCAATCATCAGCTGATATGGTAGAAGAGCAACCGGCTCAGGCAACCTCACCAACCGACCTGTGGCACCGCCTGCGGCAGCGCTATGCGCTACCGGATAGAGATCATCCCGGCGTAAAGCAGGATCAAAATAGGTATGCAAAACACCCCGACTACCTGCTCCGGGTCACTGAGCGTGCCCGCCCTTACCTGCATTTTATTGTTGAAGAGGTCGAGGCACGCGGCATGCCCGCCGAAATCGCTCTACTGCCCATCGTTGAGAGTGCTTTTCTCCCCTTCGCTTACTCCCATGGTCGGGCGGCAGGCATCTGGCAATTCATCCCCAATACCGGTAAACACTTCGGACTCAAACAGAACTGGTGGTACGACGGTCGGCGAGATGTTTATGCTTCAACAAAAGCGGCACTCACCTACCTGCAACAACTCCACAAAACCTTTGATGGCGACTGGCTACTGGCCCTTGCCGCCTATAACTCCGGTTCGGGCACCGTCTCACGCGCCATGCGTAAAAACAGAAAAGCGGGCAAGCCCACCGACTACTGGCACTTGGATCTACCCAAAGAGACCGAAGGGTATGTACCTAAACTACTGGCACTGAGCAATATTGTTGCTGACCCTGATGCATTCAACGTCGCCTTTACCTCGATTCCGGATCAACCCTATATTGAAAAAGTCGAGATCAGCGGCCAGATTGATCTCGCCCTCGCCGCCGAAATGGCCGAACTCAGCACCGATAAACTCTACAGCCTCAACCCCGGCTTCAACCGCTGGGCAACAGACCCGGACGGCCCGCACTACCTGTTGATACCAAAAGAGAAAGCCGCCACCTTCAGACAAGCCTTGGCAAAACTGCCTGACAATGAGCGTGTCAAATGGGTGCGCCACAAAATTCAACCCGGTGAAAGCCTGCTCCTGATTGCCAGAAAATACCAGACCACCGTAGAACTACTGCGTGATACCAACAAACTCAGCAGCCATATGATCCGTGCCGGAAAACACCTGCTAATCCCAACAGCAACACGTCACCTCAGCCGTTACACCCAATCATCCGAGCTGCGTAAAAAGGCGATTCAACAGCGTCAGCGTGCTGGTGAAAAGATCACCCACACAGTACAGCGAGGTGACACGCTGTGGGATATTTCAAGAGAACACAAGGTCAGCGTCAAAGAGCTGGCAAAATGGAATGCCATGGCACCGAAAGATCCATTGAGGCTAGGACAAAAGCTGTTGGTGTGGCGTAAAAACTCACCAACGACAACAGCCCTCAGCAACAATCCCGGCGCACCGCTACAGACCGTCAATTATAAAGTCCGCCAAGGAGACTCCCTAGCGCGTATCGCACAGAAATTCCGTGTCAGCATCACAGACCTGCAACGCTGGAACAACCTCAACATCAAGAAATATCTACAACCTGGGCAACGCCTGACACTCCACGTTGATGTCACCCGGCAATCAGATGGCTAGTACATCAACCATTTTATATTGACGGATCAGCTGTTCTGTCTGTTTTCGTGGCAAGGCGTGCTTTGCAGGGAATGGCTGTTCCCTTCACAAGAAGCACAACGCAGCCATGGAAGCAGACAGAATAACCCTTCGGGCGACCTTGTGGCATTCCAATCACCGTGGAGCAGAGAAAGAGATGAATGAAGCAGAAGGTCAGCGCTATTGACTCAATCACCCAAGTCTGAGCTACTACAAATTAGCCGTGTTTTACCGAGTTTTCTATCTGGTTTTCTAATCTTTCAGCCAACCAAACTTTAATAATTGACTGTCGTATTACCCCAATCCGACTGGAAGTTAGAGACATCTGGCTACCCGATTAGCTGTTTTAATACTCAAACATTTCCTGTAAACAAGAACATAAATATTTGGGGTCAGAGTAAGATTAAAGCCAATCGATCATTTTCGTTCATTAGTTACCCCACCTTCCGGGCGACCCTCTTCACTTCTTGCTGAGCTTGCGAAGCCCAACATTAGCCGCAATAGTAAACGTTGGGGTTCGTGCCTACGAGCTTGTATTACTACCAGTTAAGCATCGAGCCATAAACGCGGAGAACGCAGAGGCGCAGAGAAAAGACAAGGGAAGAGCACAACAACGGTACACCAAGGCCACCTATTAAACAGTAGTAGGGTGTGATAGCGGTATTCCACCGCATTCAAGGCCTCGCGTGCATTGTCATACCGCGTATCGCACCAGCCCCATATCCGGTTCATCGGTCAAAAAATGAATAACTGATAAAATGGACCACCTGTATAAAAATGCAGCTGTTAGATTATCATCATCTGTGTTTATTGTGAGTACCGCATGCGGCAGATTACGCTTCGCTAATCGGCCCTACTTTGATCCGAGTTACGAGTTAGATGATCTACCGCTTTCGGCCACATGCTGCTATTCAACTTGCACATGCTGGACGACCGCTAACGCGACAAAGCGGTCATTTTTCCATTTTAAGTCCCGTGTTAATCAAACGGGTTCAATACCTTTGCACCTGTTCTAACAAAGTCTTTGACGTTTCTGGTAACTACCGTTAAATCATGGTAACTACTCACCCCATATATAAACGATAATCTTCTTGACACACTTTTAGCGGAAAAAACAGTGAGGCACCCACACTATAAAATAACCCATCTTCATTCCAAACGTCGCAGCCACTCACATCTCATCCTAACCTCACGATACTCATTCCATCCATAGTCACCTATTTCAGCCTGATGCATCACCCCACAAGCCCGAAAAAACAGGGGGTATAATGGCCTCTATTATTCAT
>JAFLJP010000057.1 GCA_022712945.1 Gammaproteobacteria bacterium
GTGAGAATTAGGCTGAGCGGAAATTGCTCTCATTTGTTTCGAAATGCGCAGTAATAGTGGCTCTATTGGTGCAATTTTCGGGATAAATGAGGGCGATTTCAGCCAGCGTAAAATAATCATGACTTGTTCAGAGTTTCCCTAAGGAACAGGTCGGTGGAGAGGTAGCGATCACCCCGGTCACAGATAATCGCCACAATCAGCGCATTTTCCAGCTCTTGAGAGAGAGAGAGCGCCGCCGCAACCGCCCCACCTGAAGAAGCACCACAAAAGATCCCCTCCTCAGCGGCTAGCGCCCGGGTGGTGTCCTCTGCCAACTGCTGCCCCACATCAATCACCCGATCGACCCGGGAAGATTCAAATATCTCGGGCAGATAGGCTTCAGGCCAGCGACGGATACCGGGAATACTCGCCCCCTCCTCCGGCTGCACCCCAACAATCTGCACCTGTTCACGCTGCTCTTTCAAATAACGGGAGACCCCCATAATGGTACCGGTGGTGCCCATGGCACTAACAAAGTGGGTGATTCCTCCCTCAGTATCACGCCAGATTTCCGGGCCGGTGCCCTCATAGTGAGCCAGTGGATTATCAAAATTGGCAAACTGGTTCAGCACCAACCCCTTACCTTCTGCCTGCATCTGCAATGCTAAATCCCGCGCACCTTCCATCCCTTGTTCTTTACTCACCAATATCAGTTCAGCACCGTACGCCTTCATCGCACCCCGGCGCTCTGCACTCATGGTTTCCGGCATCAGCAGCACCAGCTTGTACCCCTTGATGGCTGCCGCCATCGCCAGAGCGATCCCGGTATTACCACTGGTCGCCTCAATCAAGGTATCACCCGGTTTGATATCACCCCGCGCTTCAGCGTGCTGAATCATGCTGACAGCCGGTCGGTCTTTAACCGAACCCGCCGGATTATTGCCCTCCAGCTTAACGAGTAGAGTATTGGAAGAGTTGCCAGGCAGACGCTGCAAACGGACCAGCGGTGTATTGCCAATGAAAGATTCAATTGTGGGAAAAGGCATTGCAGCTCTCTGTTTTGGAAATGAGTTCGATTACCCAGTCGGGTAGGGTGCGTTTGACGCACCAAATATATCCCATCAAAACCAGATATTTCACATCGTGCATCGTTGCCATTGCCATTGCCAGCGTGTTGTGGTGCATGGAATGCACCCTACAAGGCTGATTGCAAGGGCCTCAAATATTTTGAATCAGGGACTATCGTTTTCGATATCTTTTTCAGGATCCCAGCCTTCCGCTTTAGCACGTTTTATGGCGGCGCTTTGAATGCGCTGGAAACGCTGTTTTTTCTCTTCTGGCAGATTACTGATCAGAAAACCATACTTTTCCCACTCTTTGCTGGTTTTATCCCACAACTCTTGAATCGCAGTTGATAGCCACCCTTCGCAGGTCTCGGTTTCGGGAATGATTTCGAACACCCAGGCGTCGCGAATCACTTTGCCGGTATCGGTCATGCCACCATTGATATCATCATTAATACCGGCATATTTTCTCTCTCGTACATTGTCATTCATGCTTTGTGCTCCAAGTGACTGTTTTGATACAAATAGCGTCAAGCTGTGCTATTTTTTATCGCTGTTTTTACGCCGTAGCTGTTTGATCTTTTTTTTGTTTTGGCGTCTTTTTTCTTTGGCTGTTCTCTTTTTTTTGTCTGGGTTTTTCACCCCATAGGCTTTGCCTGATGCTTTGACTCGCTCCGGGCCCCGGTAGTCTCCTGGCAGTTCAGCGATGACGCGACGTATCAGCTTCTGTTTCAGGTAGCGTTCAATACTGGCGGCCAGGTTCCATTCGGTCGGATCAACAAGGGTAATGGCGAGACCTTTGTTACCGGCACGACCGGTGCGACCAATGCGGTGCAGGTAGTCATCCCCCCGGCGTGCCATGGAGGCATTCAGAACCAGGTCAACCCCCTCAATATCCAGACCCCGGGCGGCCAGATCAGTTGCAACCAGTATGTTGACCTGGCCGTCATGTAGCAGATCCATCACCCGATCACGCCGGTTTTGCTCCAAGGTACCATGCAAGACGGCAACACGAAGGCCCCGGTGCATCAAATAACTGCCAATTTTTTCCACTTTTTCCCGGCTGTTGGCAAAGACAATCGCCTTTTGGTAGCTCTCATTGCGCAGCAGCCAGTGGAGTTGCTCTTGTTTGTGTTGCGCCCCATCACTGAGAATCATCTGTTGCAGTATATTGGCGTGTTTATCCCATACACTATTCAGTGATACCAGTTCAGGCTGGTTCATTAACTGCTTGGCGATAACGCTGATGCTACCTTTGCTGGAGGCGGATACCAGCAGGGTTTGGCGTTCACTGTTGCACTGTTCTGCAATCGCCAGCACATCATCGCTCATCCCCATGTCCAACATGCGGTCTGCTTCATCAAGTACCAGCATCTCCAGGTCGAAAAAGTCAGTGGTATTTTTTTTGAGCAGCTCCAACAGTCGGCCAGGGGTGGCAATGATCACATCGGGGTTGTGTTGTAATAATTCGGTTTGCGCATTGATGTCGTCCCCACCGGTAATCAGGTCTATTTTCAGGCGGGTGAATTTTGCCAGTTCACAACAGACCCCGTAAACCTGTGCTGCCAGCTCACGGGTCGGCAGCATCACCAAAGCGCGGGTGCCGCCGGGGTTAGGCTTGCTTAGCATGGAGTGCAGCATCGGCACCAGAAAAGCGATGGTTTTACCACTGCCGGTCTCCGCGTTGATTTGCAGGTCGATCTGATCCAGTGCCAACGGAATCGCTTTAACCTGAACCGCAGTGGGATCCTTGATGTTCATTTCGCCCAGTGCGCGTAGCAGGGAGCGGTGAAAATTGAAATGTGCAAACAACGGAGGCGGCCTCTTTGGGGGATGGTCGCATATTTTAGCAGAAGAGGGGGTGTTGTCACTAATGGAAGCGTTGAACAAGTCTTGATATTTTATGCTGGTTGAAATTGCCTTCATCCACTGCGCACTTCGAAACAGATGAGAACCCTTTCCGCTTATCCTAGTACGTCAGAATGATTACTAACCCCCGGATGGTACACAAGCCTGGTAGGCCGCATTACCCGCAAAACCGAATCAATACAAGGTGAAGCCAGTGCAACCTACCACTACTGGAATCAAGGGATAAGCAAGATTGTACATGATTTATGAATTATCCGGATTAGAGAAAATCAGGTATAAAATGTCAGGTGAGTGGAATCTAGCGATGATCCGGCCAGTCTTCCTTTTTTTGTGATGTAATGAAGGATCCTGCGCCTCGATATGGCGCAGGATCACAGCACCTAGTGATTAGCTATCGTGCTTTAGATCAAAGCGATCCAGCGTCATCACCTTGCTCCATGCTTCAACAAAGTCCTCCACAAATTGCTCTTTCGAATTGTCAAAGGCATAGGCTTCGGCGATTGCCCGCAGCTCAGAATTTGAACCGAAGATCAAATCAACTGGGGTAGCGGTAAACTTCACTTTACCCGTGTTGCGATCAACACCTTCATAAAGACCATCTGTACCCGCTTTTTGCCATTTAGTGGACATATCCAGCAAGTTAACAAAGAAGTCATTATTTAAAGTGCCCGGCTGATCTGTGAAGACGCCATGTTTAGCACCTGCTACGTTAGCATCCAGTACACGCATACCACCGATCAAAACCGTCATTTCAGGTACCGTGAGGCTCAACTGATCCGCTTTATCAACAAGCATTTCTGCCGGAGAACGATAGCTCTCTTTTTTATTGAAGTAATTACGGAAAGCATCGGCCTTAGGCTCTAACAGGTCAAACGATGGTACATCCGTTTGCGCTTGCGTCGCATCTGCACGACCGGGTGAAAATGGCACGTCAATCTCCATGCCGGCATCTTTGGCCGCCTTTTCAATTGCCGCGGCACCACCCAAGACGATCAGGTCAGCCATGGAGACTTTGGTACGTGAAAAAATTGAGTCATTAAACTCTTTTTGAATCACCTTCAGCGTCTTCAAGACATTCGCTAATTCTTGCGGATTATTAGCCTCCCACCCTTTTTGTGGAGCAAGCATAATACGCGCACCGTTAGCACCGCCTCGCATATCACTGGCGCGGAAACTGGAAGCTGACGACCATGCGGTACGCACCAATTCAGGAACCGTTAAACCAGAATCAAGAATCTGTTGCTTAAGCGCCTTGATATCACCACCACCGATTAGCTTATGATCCACCTCTGGAATTGGATCTTGCCAAATCAGCTCTTCAGTGGGTACATGCTCACCTAAATAACGGATACGTGGCCCCATATCACGGTGAGTCAATTTATACCAAGCCTTGGCAAAGGCCTTTTGGTACTCATCAGGATTTGCTAAAAAGCGTTCGGCAATCTCTTTATACTTTGGATCAAACTTCAGCGCTAAATCGGCGGTTGTCATGACAGGGGCATGAAACGCCCCTTCCACATGCGCATCCGGTACCGAATTATGGGCTGATTTATCCGTTGGAACCCATTGGATAGCGCCAGCAGGACTACGGGTTTGTTTCCACTCTAAATTAAGCAGGTTCTCCAGATAGAGGGTTGTCCACTGCGTTGGGGCCTGGGTCCAAGCACCTTCTAAACCACTGGTGACGGTATCTTCTGAATGACCTTTGCCACATGTATTTGCCCAGCCCAGCCCCTGATCTTCAATCGGTGCTGCAGCGGGTTCGACACCGACGCATTTTGCCGGGCTGTGCGCGCCATGCATTTTACCAAACGTGTGACCACCGGCAATCAAGGCAACAGTCTCTTCATCATTCATCGCCATACGACCGAAAGCAACGCGGATATTTTTCGCTGAGCCGACTGGGTCTGGTTTACCCATTGGGCCTTCAGGGTTCACATAGATCAAGCCCATATGTGTTGCGCCCAGTGGACGCTGCAACTGCCCCTCTTTTTCTTGGCGATCACTGGCAAGCATCTCTACCTCTGGCCCCCAATACACTAAGTCAGGCTCCCAATCATCGTCACGACCCCCGGCAAAGCCGTAGGTTTCAAATCCCATGTTCTCGAGCGATACGTTACCCGCGAGGATCATTAAATCAGCCCAGGAGAGACTGTGACCATATTGTTGTTTCACTGGCCAAAGCAACTTACGTGCTTTATCTAAATTACCGTTATCCGGCCAGCTATTAAGCGGGTCAAAGCGCATTTGGCCCCCATCAGCACCCCCACGCCCATCGAGCGTACGGTAGGTACCCGCGCTGTGCCACGACAGACGAATGAAAAAAGGTCCATAATTACCATAATCGGCGGGCCACCAATCCTGAGAAGTGGTTAATAGTTTGTTTATATCTTTTTTAACCGCATCTAAATCCAGTTTTTTGAATGCGTTTGCATAGTTAAAATCATCGCCAAAAGGGTTCGAGCGAATATCGTGATCGCGAAGCGGGGAAAGATTCAGCTGATTTGGCCACCAGAATTGATTCGTTTTTGCCTGATCGGGTGCTGCATTACCAGTGCCCACCGCACCTTTAGGTTTGCTGATGGTTGCCGTTTCGCTCATAGCAGTGCCCGGAGCCATTGATATGGCCAAGACACTTGCTATCGCGGATATTATGAGTAGCTTGCGTTTGTTCATGGTTTACGCTTCCTATATTTATGCTGCAGCTGCAGCGTAGGTTGAATTAATGCCTTCGATAACTCATGTTTGTCTGGCAACATTAAAGTCAAGGCCATTACTCGCTTTCCAAGGCCCTAAATAGTTAGATAATTCACCATCACCTTTTGCAGAAAAATTACCCGCGTAGGTGCTGCATACTCCGGTTACATCATCAGCTTCATTAAGATCAATCGCAGTGGGCAATGCTTTCTCAAATGTTCCCTAAAAGATAGCTACAACAGATGGATAATAGAAATGGTTTATTCCAATAACAGTAATAGAAAATAACGATTCAAGATCTTTTGGTGGCAGCCGAGTTCTGCCAAATTGAGTTGATGTTGCATCTATAATATCAATAGGTTACAACTTGATTATTTGATAGAAGCAAGCTGATTCAGGGCTTCACTCTTCTTTCCCTACTATTAAAGAGCCACCATGGTATCAAGAGCAACATCAGACCTCGGCATTGATGGCAAACACCCGTTTAATCTGGAGGGGTGGCTTGCCCATATCGCTACCGGGCGCAGTGATTCTGAAATGGCTACTATTCGCAGTGCCTATGAGGTGGCAAAAACAGCCCATGCCACGCAGACCCGGGCGTCGGGCATTCCCTATATTCTCCACTGTGTGGCGGTGGCTGATATTCTGGCTGATCTGCGCATGGATTGCAGCACCATTACCGCCGCACTACTACACGATACCATTGAAGATACAGAAGTGACCCTTGATGATCTGCGCGAGCAGTTTGGTGATGATGTGGCTACCCTGGTTGAGTCGGTTACTAAAATGCGCCGTCTGCCGGGTTGGCGTAACGATGAGCCGCTACCGAACAAGCAGCATCTCTATGCGGAGAATCTGCGAAAGATGGTGCTGGCGATGGCTGAAGATGTGCGGGTGGTGTTGATTAAACTGGCAGACCGCACTCATAACATGCGCACCTTGGGCGCACTTTCGGAGGAGCGACGCAAACGTATCGCCCGGGAGACACTGGATATTGTCGCGCCGCTGGCAAACCGTCTGGGAATCTGGCAGGTGAAGTGGGAGCTGGAAGATCTCGCGCTGAAGTACCTTGATCCTGAGAGTTATCACTATATCGCCTCCAAGCTGGACGAACGGCGCATTGAGCGCTTGGAGTATATTGATAATTTTGTCACTACTCTGAAAGACCACCTCGCACAAGCGGGCATCAAAGCGATGGTAAAGGGTCGCCCCAAACACCTCTACAGTATCTGGCGGAAAATGACCCAGAAACAGTTGGAGTTTGAAAATATTTTTGACGTGCGTGCGGTGCGGGTGGTGGTTGATGAACTATCAGAGTGCTACAGCGTGCTGGGTATTGTGCATACGCTTTGGTCCTATGTGCCGGGTGAGTTTGATGATTACATTGCCACCCCGAAGGGGAATAATTACCGTTCACTGCACACCGCAGTGATGGGTTCTGAGGGCAAAATTGTTGAGGTGCAAATTCGTACCCAGGATATGGATCACCACGCTGAATATGGTGTGGCGGCGCATTGGCGTTACAAAGAGGGGGGTAAGTTCGAAGAAGGATTTAATGAAAAAGTGGCCTGGTTGCGACAGGTGCTGGAGTGGAAAGAAGAGACCCTTGACGCCAGTGAATTTGTCGATCAGTTCAAGTCAGATGTACTGAGTGATCGGGTGTACGTCTTGACGCCAGAGGGGAGAATTCTGGATCTTCCACAGGGTGCTACTCCGATCGACTTTGCCTATGCCATCCACACCGATGTGGGCCACAGCTGCCGGGGTGCAGAGGTGAATGGGCGTATTGTGACCTTGAATTACCAGCTCAAAAATGGTGAGCAGGTAAAAATTCTCAAGGTTAAAAGTGGCGCTCCCACCCGTGACTGGCTTAACCCTCATCTGGGGTATATCAAAACATCACGGGCGCGTTCACGTATTTCGCAATGGTTTAAACATCAGGACTTTGACAAAAATGTTGTTGAGGGACGAAAGCTGCTGGAGCGTGAGCTGGCCCGGTTGAACGTGGGGGGAACCAATTTAGAAAAGCTGGCAAAGCGGATGAAGTTTGACAAGCTGGATCACTTTATGGCCGCCATTGCCCGTAGCGATATAAAAATGGGCAGTGTGATGAATGTGCTGCAGGAGTCATTGCACGAACACAGTGACTCACTAAGAGACAACTTCAAAAAGCAGAGTGCACCGCGTAAAAGTAGCTCAGGTGATGTGTTGATACATGGCGTGGGAGACCTGCTCACCCATATGGCCAATTGCTGCAAGCCGGTGCCGGGTGATCCGATTGTCGGTTACATCACCCAGGGGCGGGGTGTCACCATCCACCGTAGAAGCTGCCGTAATGCGATGCAATTACGCAGTGAAAACAGTGTGCGATTGATTGAAGTGGGCTGGGAAGGAGGGGCGAGCAGTACCTATCCGGTGGATATTAAAGTGGTTGCCTTTGATCGAACCGGTCTACTGCGCGATGTGTTGTCGGTGATTACCAATGAGGAGGTTAATCTGCTTGCCTCACAAACCCACACCAACCGCAATAGCTTGCAAGTGGATATGATGCTGGCGATTGAAATTAACAGCCTGGATCAGCTGAGCCGGGTGTTGACCAAAATCAGTCAACTGCCCAATGTTCAGGAGGCGATACGCAGCAAAGGACAGTAGACATCCTTAGATGGCGAAAAAGGTAACGAGAGATGGAGAAAGGCAATGAGCAGGTTTAATAGCATGCTCAAATGCTCAAAGCAGATAGGGCCCAGCGCTACCCAATGCCATGGTGGCCATGCCCAATATCAAATTGATTAATACTCCGATACGAATCCAGTTGAGAGATTTTCCTGCTTTTTTGTAATTTTCATCCATCAGCGCAAGGCGCAGTTGAATGTAGGGGACAAAAAAGATGGCGAGAAAAATCAGAACCATCACAATGCCCAGCAGCGTCATGATATGCACATGAAGGCCGATTGAGGCCATATCCGGGTACAAATTAAACACCATCCAGAAGCCGGTCAGCGGCAACATAATGATCGCCACCCACACCCAAGTGAAAAATTTGGCCAGTACTTGCCCCCATAAAGGGAGGCGCTGCTGGGGTTCCAACAGCGTACCGGCGGCGGGGCGAAGTGCCACATAGGCGAAAAACATCCCGCCAACCCACAGGGTTGCGGCGAGGATATGCATGATTTTGGCAAAGATGATCATTCAGTTCATTCTCTTGAAAATAGGGGTTTACAGGTTATTTTATTGCTCAAGTGGCACCAGTACCACAACACCGTCGGCGACATTTAGCTTGAGCCAGCCACTAACACGAGACAACAGCAACGCATCTGCTCGCCAAAAGTTGTTGTTGGCGCTGTTCAGTATCGTTTGGCGAAAATGGGGGTGTTGGGTTTGTGTTGCGACTGTTTTTCGTTGCTCAGCCTGTTGTTGGACTGTGGGCGACTCCCGAGTGCCTAATAGCTCAAATATTGGCAGCGGCACGCTTGATTGAAGCAGTGCTCGAGGCGAATAGGCTCTGGGCAACTGCTCATGAGCGCGAAATCGTATCGCAATAAAGGCTTTGATGTAAACCGCGTGATGCAGCGGTAGATCATTCGATAGAAAACGGCTGATGGCCGCAGCTCCCAAACCGTGACCAATAAAGGCGATGTTGTAGATGCCCGCGTGGGTGAAATACTCCACCGCAGCGGTAATGCGAGCCTGGGCCTGGTCGATAATTTTTTGCTGATTTCTGGCGTTGAGCTCAACATCACGACTGCGCAGTGGCAGTTGTATTGAGAGTGTTGACCAGCCTTTTTCGGGCAGGCCGTTGCGTAGTGGGGAGATGATCTCCGGCCAGTCCGGGTGGGCATCGATATCGTGCAGCAAAATAACCCCGCCCCGCTCCTTGGTGGCAGGGGTTTTCGCCGACAGTGCCAAAAAGTCAGATCCGTTACTTTGCAGCCACACAACCTCCTGTTCGCCAATACGTTCAATTAACTCGCTGGCAACAACCTGCTCCCGAGCCGGGTTTGCGGCCCCAGCGGCTGAGGTTGATAGCAGAGAAATCAACAATAACCGGTGCAACATTATCTCGATATGTCTCATAATTTTAAGGGCCATGTTTTGTGAGGCGGCTCGCAAGTCTGTGATAATATAGACGTTATTCGGTGCTTGGGTAGGTTAACTCGAATAAACTGCAACTTATTTCTGAATCCCACTTCTAAACAGGTGTCTGGGTTTGTGGATTATTCGGATAAACAGTCGATAACCACATTATGTTTAATGTTTATTTGTCGGTCAGGACAAACACTATTTTTAACGCAACGCCCCCTACAAATCGTGCCCTTGCCTGGCGTTTATGCGTCGGTATTGCGCTTGCTTGTCTGTTTTTTCTGTCGTACCCCGCGCACAGCGCCGAACCTGAAGGGGAGGCAGAAGAGGCGCTGTTGGAAGAGGAGCCGATACCGTTTGCTTCACTCCCCTATGCCGCCCGCATGGAGTTGAATGAGACACTGTTAACCATTTGGGAGTTTGCCGAGCAAGAAGGCAATGTGGCTGAGGCGAGGCTGAACCTTCTGGCTTACATGCGAGGCCCTGAAGGAAAACAGGAGATGGAGAGCGGTTTTTTTGCCAACTCCTACCTGTTTCACGTATTGCTGGCACGTGTGGGTTTATTAGCTCCCATGCTGGGTCGTATGAGCGATGGCAAAAACAAAGGATTGCACTGGCTCTCCCAAGGGCTATTGCGAATCTACGAGAAAAAATCAGCACAGGCCTCCAGCAGCTTTGCTAAAGGCATTTTCAGCGCCCTGCAATTAAACGCAGCAGACTACCAGAGGCTGATAGATGCTGAGATTAATGTGAAATATTTCCCCAGCATGACCTCTTACAGTAATGCCGCCTTTATCGCCGGGCGTTTCTATAAAATGTCCTACTGGACGCAGCAACAAATTCTGAACATCGCCATTACAGAGAAAATTACCTCCATCGACATTATCCCTGTCGACCTGGTAGATCCCAGCACTGAAAGCTATCAACTTCAAGCGCTGTACTACAACCTGGGTGCGTATCTGGTGCTCGAAGGATATAACGACCCTTACGCGGTGCGGGAGTTTTTTGACGAGCCCGATGATCTCTACAATATTCTGCGCGAGAATTTTGGCTATGATGCGAGAGAGATATTCGGGCGTCGATAGCGAAATCAGTGAGTTACTGGCTTTCCCCAAAGATCATGCTCACTGGCATGGGTGATCTCCACCTCGACAAAGTCACCTGTTTTCAACCCTTCGCTGTGCTCGATCAGCACTTCGCCATCAATTTCCGGTGCGTCTGCGTAGGAACGGGCGAGCACGGTGCCATCTTCTTCAATACCATCCACCAATACCGTCATTTGAGTGCCGATTTTAGCCGCCAGTTTGTCGGCGCTGATGCTGGCTTGAAGATCCATTAGCCGCTCTGCCCGTTCGACCTTAAGCTCTTCATCAATCGGGTTTTCCAGTTGGTTCGCTTTAGCACCCTCAATGGCGGAGTAGGGGAAGCAGCCGACACGGTCGAGCTTTGCATCCTCAAGAAATTGCAGCAGCATCTCGAAATCCTGCTCGGTTTCACCAGGGAACCCGGTGATGAAAGTGGAGCGAATGGCAATATCGGGGCAGACATCACGCCACTTTTGAATGCGTTCGGCGATATTTTCTATGTTGCCGGGGCGGCCCATCTGTTTTAAAACAGATGGACTGGCGTGTTGGAACGGAATATCGAGATAGGGGAGGATTTTCCCCTCTGCCATCAGCGGAATAAGATTATCGACGCTGGGGTAGGGGTAAACATAGTGTAGGCGTATCCAGATACCCAGCTCCCCCAGCGCTTCTACCAGCTCCTGGGTACGGGTTTTAACCGGACGACCACCCCAGAATCCGGTGCGGTATTTCAGGTCTACACCATAAGCGCTAGTGTCTTGCGAGATAATCAGCAGCTCTTTTACTCCGGCTTTGGCCAGGTTTTCCGCCTCCTCCAGCACATCACCAATCGGACGACTCACCAGTCTGCCCCGTAAATCGGGAATAATGCAGAAGCTGCAACGGTGGTTACACCCTTCGGATATTTTTAGATAGGCGTAGTGGCTGGGGGTTAGCTTGAGTCCTGCGGGTGGCACTAAATCCATGTAAGGATCATGGGGTTTTGGCACATGCTGGTGCACAATGTTCATCACCTCTTGCAGCGCGTGAGGCCCGGTGACAGCTAACACTTGCGGGTGGTGGGTCTCAACTACACCCTCTTTAGCGCCAAGACAACCGGTAACAATTACCTTGCCATTTTCACTCAACGCCTCGCCAATGGCATCCAGTGATTCATCAACGGCGCTGTCGATAAAGCCACAGGTATTCACAATCACCAGTTCAGAATCGTCATAACGGGCGGTTAATTCATAACCTTCGGCCCGAAGCTGGGTAAGAATTTGCTCGGTATCAACGGTTGCCTTGGGGCAGCCTAAGCTGACAAAACCTATTTTTGGTGGCGTAGACATAGTGGTGGCTCGCGGTGTAAGTATTTGGAGGGACATGGGAAATAGCTTTTGTTCCAGCAAGGAAAATATGAATCGTGCAACGCTCTCTAAATCGCTTTCGGTATGTTAGTGCTTTCAATCAACGCCATTAATTTTGACTGTGTGCAGGGTTTTTCAACGAAGGCGTCTTGCACTCGGTTGAGGCAGTAATTTTTATGCTCTACACTGCTTGATGTAAAGATAAACGCGATATGAGGCTGGTGCGTTCGGATCAGATCAGCGGCGGCAACGCCGTTTAATTCGGGCATTTCAATGTCGATAATACACAGCGGGTAGTGGTTGTCCTGGTAGGCGAGTGCAACGGCCTCTAAGCCGTTGCAGGCGCTGTCAAAGGCGTAACCTGCTTCTTTAAGCCAGTGGCCGAGCAGTGTCAGCGTGAGAGAGTCATCTTCTGCGATCAATATTTTCATAAATCTCCCTTTGCCGGGTGTGGCCTCGAAGCAGGTAGCCTGTTGACCACTTTGTAATCCGGTTTTCAGGCTTTTCATTGTTCGAACGAGTAAAGCCTTGCGAAAGAATAACTGTTTTTGCCACTTTGCTCAATCAAGGTGGTCAAGTTACGTGATGTCTGCATTTCAAAAATACCCTGTTCAAGATCAGATTTTAATACGCCACGTGGCCGGAGTGTTAATTGCTGCTTCATCCCATTTTTGGATAAAATTAAATAGGTTATTTAATGCTCTGGTATGACCAGTGCCCACTCTCAAGAATATCAACGCTTTCGCGATCTGCTCTCCCGTGCCCGCCGCAAGCGGGGCAAGGTGCAGGAAGAGGTGGCTAGTTATTTGGGTAAGCCACAATCTTTTGTTTCAAAATATGAGTCCAGTGAGCGCCGTTTGGATGTTATCGAGTTTTTGGAGGTTGCCCGAGCGCTCGATATAGACCCAATGGAAATCATTGCTGAACTTGAAAAACGCCGTTAACCGCCTCCCTGATTTTATTCTATTAATAATAGCGTGGCCTGTTTTTATTCAGCCTGGATTCATTGCGAGAGTCCTTAAAGGGCTGAAAATTTTGTTCAAATCAGGTAGGATTGGCGCTCAAATTTTTGCTGAATGTGAAGGGCCCTCTGCTACTGTTGCGTGTAAGGGTCTCACACGGGGTGTCTCGCCCTACAATTTAAGAGGTTTTGACTATGGCTGATTTTAAAATTGCTCCTTCGATCCTATCCGCTGATTTTGCTCGTCTGGGTGAGGAAGTCGACAATGTGCTTAAGTCGGGCGCAGACATTGTTCACTTCGACGTCATGGACAACCACTACGTGCCCAACCTGACGATCGGCCCGCTGGTTTGTGAAGCGTTGCGTAAACACGGTGTGACGGCTGATATTGATGTTCATCTGATGGTGAAGCCGGTTGATCGCATTATTCCTGATTTTGCCAAAGCCGGGGCGAGCTACATCACTTTTCACCCTGAAGCGTCTGAGCACGTTGATCGCACCTTGCAGCTGATTCAGTCTGAAGGGTGTAAGTCGGGTCTGGTATTCAACCCTGCCACGTCATTGGATGTGTTGAAGTATGTGATCGACAAGGTTGATCTGGTTCTGCTGATGTCAGTGAATCCTGGCTTTGGTGGTCAGAGCTTTATTCCCGCCACCTTAGATAAGCTGCGTGAAGTGCGTAAAATTATTGATGCTTCTGGCCGTGATATTCGCCTGGAGGTTGATGGTGGTGTGAAGGTCGACAATATTCGTGAAATAGCAGAGGCGGGTGCCGATATGTTTGTGGCCGGCTCTGCTATCTTTAACGCCCGTAATGAAGCAGATGCAAATGATTACGACTCGGTTCTTGCCGCTTTCCGTGCTGAACTGGCGAAAGTCGGTCGCTGATTGCTTGAGCAGGCTGGCCTAGTGGCTGGCCTGTTTCTTTATTACCCATAGCTAAAAGATTCAACTTTTAGGTATGGGTAGTAAAAGTTATGGGGAATAATAATGGTTAAGAAGCCCGAAATGGTTTTGATTGATGTGGATGGCACATTGGTCGATTCGGTGCCTGACCTGGCATACTGCGTAGATGAAATGATGAAGCGGCTGGAGATGCCAGTGCGTGGTGAAGCAGCGGTGCGTAACTGGGTGGGTAATGGTGTTGAGCGCCTGGTGCGTCGTGCGCTGATTAACCAGCTTGATGGTGAGCCAGATGACGAGACCTTCGAAAAGGCCTATCCACTATTTTTAGACCTCTATGCTGAAAATACCTGCAAACACAGCTGTTTATATGAAGGGGTGCGTGAAGGGCTGGATTGGTTGAAGGCACACGATATTCGCTTGGGCTGTGTGACCAATAAAGCGAACCAGTTTACTCTTCCTATTTTGAAAGGGCTGGGCATTTATGATGAGTTTGAGTCGATTGTTTGCGGTGACTCACTGCCCGAGAAGAAGCCACACCCACTGCCGCTGTTACACTCTGCTGAGGTGATGGGTGTTGAGCCTGAAAATGCGCTGATGATTGGTGACTCCATGTCGGATGTGAAAGCGGCGCGCGCGGCGGGTTTTGGTATTATCTGCATGAGTTACGGTTATAATCACGGTGTGGATATTCGCGACTCAAAGCCCGATGCGGTTATTGATTCCATGGCGCAGTTTGCAAAGGTTATTGCGAGTTAACGTAGAAATTGAAAAGGTGAAGAGATGAGGCAGCTCATAACATGGCAGCAACGATGGTGAAGCTTGGCGTTGTTCATGTTCAGGGTTCTCCCCTATGGGGCTTTGGTTTTCATTTTTTCAATGGTAATAACAATGGCACAGCAACAGTTTCAATCGCTACTTAACAAACGTTTCAAGCGTATTCCGGTGATGCGAGAAATACTTGCCGATCTGGAAACTCCGCTCAGTGTCTATCTGAAACTGGCCTGCGGGCCGTATTCCTACCTGTTTGAATCAGTACAAGGCGGCGAAAAGTGGGGTCGTTACTCGATTATCGGCTTGCCGTGCCGCCGTGCCTTTCGGGTTTACGGTCATGATATTTCAATGATTGATGATGGTAAGGTTGTCGAGACGATCACTGTGGATGACCCACTGGCGTGGATTGAAACACTACAGGCCAGTTTTGACGTGAGTGAAGTACCTGGCCTGCCTCGTTTTACCGGCGGTCTGGTCGGTTATTTTGGCTACGATACGATCCGTTACATCGAGCCAAAATTGAAAGCCTGCCCCAACCCCGATCCTCTTGGTAGTCCCGACATCTTGCTGGCGCTCTCAGAAGAGCTGGTGGTGTTCGATAATCTCAGCGGCAAAATGTACCTGATTGTACATGCCGACACAGAACAGCACGGCAGTTTGGATCTGGCTGAGCGTCGCTTGGGGGTGTTGGTCAGTCAAATGGGGCAGGCGGTGCCGCCTCACCGGGCGGGTCGCCATGCCACGGTGGATGAGGCCGACTTCGTTTCCGGTTTTACCGAGCAAGGTTTTAAGGATGCGGTGGATGTTTGCAAGCAGTACATCACCGATGGCGATGTGATGCAGGTGGTGCTTTCCCAGCGCCTCTCTGTGCCCTACAAAGCCCGCCCGTTAGATCTGTACCGCGCCTTGCGCAGTCTCAATCCCTCTCCTTATATGTACTTTATGGATCTGGGTGACTTTCATATTGTCGGCTCTTCCCCTGAAATTCTGGTGCGTCTGGAGGAGGGGGAGGTGACAGTGCGCCCGATTGCCGGTACTCGCCCTCGTGGAATGAACGAAGCGGAAGATTTAGCCTGGGAGGCGGAATTGCTGGCCGATCCCAAAGAGCTGGCAGAGCATTTGATGCTGATCGACCTGGGGCGCAATGATGCCGGGCGTATTGCAGAGACCGGTACTGTTAAGCTCACTGAAAAAATGATGATTGAACGTTACTCCCATGTAATGCACATTGTCTCCAATGTCACCGGCACACTGAAAAAAGATCTCTCTTCGATGGATGTGCTGCGCGCCACATTTCCTGCCGGTACGGTGAGCGGCGCACCCAAAATTCGGGCGATGCAGATTATTGATGAGCTGGAGCCAGTGAAGCGGGGCGTTTATGCCGGTGCGGTAGGTTACCTCTCTTGGAATGGCAACATGGATACCGCCATCGCCATTCGCACCGCAGTGATTAAAGACCAGGTTTTACATATTCAGGTGGGTGCGGGTGTCGTGTACGACTCGATTCCCAAATATGAGTGGAAAGAGACCATGAATAAAGGTCGAGCGGTGTTTAAAGCCGTCGAAATGGCTACGGCGGGGCTTGACAGTGGCTATCGATAATTTTTTCTGCGCTAATGACGCAAGGTATAAGCAATGTTGTTGATGATCGATAACTACGACTCCTTCACCTATAACCTGGTGCAGTATCTGGGTGAGCTGGGTGCCGAGGTGGAGGTGTACCGTAACGACCAGATTACTTTGCAGGAGATTGAGGCTAAAAACCCGGATCACCTGATGATCTCCCCCGGCCCGTGCACACCCAATCAAGCGGGCATTTCGCTGGCAGCCATTGATTATTTCAAAGGCAAACTCCCCATTCTGGGTGTCTGCCTTGGGCACCAGAGCATTGGCCAGGTATTTGGTGGGCGGATTATCCATGCGGGGCAGATTATGCACGGCAAAACCTCATGGGTGAAGCATCGAGGAGTGGGGGTGTTTGAAGGGCTGAAGAACCCGGTTGAGGTGACGCGCTATCATTCTCTGGTGATCGACAAACAGGCCGTGCCCGAATGTCTGGAAATAACCGCCTGGACAGAGACTGAAAACGGTGAGATTGATGAAATTATGGGAGTGCGCCACAAGGAGTACATGATTGAAGGGGTGCAGTTTCATCCTGAATCGATCTTGACCGAGCAGGGGCACGAAATGTTGGCAAATGCTCTAAAACAGTTATCAGGTATGCGTTAATAGCCTGTTCTCAGCCCCACTTTGGAGGCCGAGGCTTTAGCCGGAGCGGGTCTAGGAGCTTGATCGAGTTTGATCGAGTCTGGTCTGCCCTGAATTTGGAGAACTAAGATGAAAATGCAGCAAGCGATTCAAACGGTTATTGACCAGCACGACCTCACCCGCGAAGAGATGATCGCCACCATGCGCCTGATTATGACGGGTGAAGCGACACCGGCTCAAATAGGTGGTTTCCTGGTCGGTCTGCGTATTAAAGGTGAAACGGTTGATGAGATTACCGCCGCCGCCTTGGTGATGCGTGAGCTTGCAACGCCAGTGGCGATAGCGGGAGATCACTTGGTTGATACCTGCGGCACCGGTGGTGATGGGGCCAAAACATTTAATATCTCCACGGCTTCTGCTTTTGTGGTTGCCGCCGCTGGTGGCCAGGTCGCCAAGCACGGCAATCGTTCTATCTCCAGCAATACCGGCAGCGCCGATGTGTTGGAAGCGGCAGGAGTGAAGCTGGATATTACGCCAGAACAGGTGGCGCAGTGTGTGAATGAACTGGGGGTTGGTTTTATGTTTGCCCCCGCCCACCACAGCGCCATGAAACACGCTGTCGGCCCGCGCCGAGAGATGGCGGTTCGTACTCTATTTAATGTGCTTGGACCTCTGACTAATCCCGCTGCTGCGCCCAATCAAGTGTTGGGTGTGTTTGCTGAGCCGTGGGTTGAATCGTTAGCTCAGGTGCTGAAACAGCTGGGTAGCCAGCATGTGCTGGTGGTACATGCGGTAGATGGGCTAGATGAGATTTCGATTGAAACACCCACCCGCGTTGCCGAACTCAAAGATGGTGCAATCAACTGCTACACCATCCAGCCCGAAGATTTTGGTATTGCCCGGGGCAAGGTGAGTGATTTAGCGGTTGATCATGCGGACGAGAGTTTGGCGGTGATCAAGGGTGTGTTTGATAACCAAGCCGGCCCCGCACGCGACATTGTAGTGTTGAATGCCGGGGCAGCGATTTATGCCGCTAATCTGGTGGACTCACTGGCAGCCGGTGTTGAAAAAGCCGCCGAGGTGATCGAATCGGGCCAGGCTCGCACTAAACTGGATGCGCTGGTTAGCCTGACAAATAGCTTTTGACGTCTTCAATAATCCGCTAAACAACAGTGGTCGACCAGTAATGAACAATCCCCCCGATATATTAAAAAAAATTCTCGCCCGTAAACAGCAGGAGATTGCCGAGCGCAGTGCCAAAGTCTCTATTGAGGCGCTCAGGGCGCAGGCCGAACAAGCCCCGACACCTCGTGGTTTCTTGAAGTCGATTCAAAGTAAGCTGGCTGCCGCGCAGCCTGCGGTGATTGCGGAGATCAAGAAAGCCTCGCCCAGCAAGGGGATTATTCGTGAGCATTTCGTACCGGCAGAGATCGCCCGCAGTTATGAGCAGGGTGGCGCAGCCTGTCTCTCTGTTTTAACCGATGCCGATTTTTTTCAAGGTCATGAACGCTATTTGCAACAGGCACGAGCTGCCTGTGATTTACCGGTGATTCGTAAGGACTTCATTATTGATGATTATCAAGTGGTCGAAGCCCGTGCCATTGGTGCCGATTGCATTCTATTGATAGCGGCGGCACTCAGTGATAAACAGATGATCCACCTGGCAGCCACTGCTAAGGCACTGGGCATGGATGTACTGATTGAAGTGCACGATGCAGAGGAGCTACAGCGAGCTCTGCCGCTGGACTTGCCATTGATCGGAATTAATAACCGGAATTTGCGCACCTTTGAGGTGAGCCTGGCAAGCACATTGGATCTATTGGAGCAGATACCCAGTGACCGAATTGTGGTAACCGAAAGTGGTATTTTTAACCACGCTGATGTGGCACTGATGCGCCAGCATCAGGTGAACACCTTTTTAGTTGGCGAAGCCTTTATGCGGGCGGATTCACCAGGGGAGAAGCTTGCAGAGCTCTTTGCCTGATGCAGAGAAGATTCGGTGTGCTGGCGGCTGTAGTTGATCGTTTTTCAGAGATGGGTGAGGGTATTATCGATGTTCCTTGTTGTTTGGTCGCCTTCTCATTGATTATCGTAGATGAAAAGTATTGAAACTATCGATTGGCTTTAGAGTTGAATCGTATATACTCTTGGCTTCGACGAATTCAATCAACCACAGCAGGAGTGAGCTGACTATGGCAAAGAAATATGATGCCGGTGTAAAAGAGTACCGCGATGTGTACTGGGCTGCGGATTACGTTCCGCTTGATACTGATCTTTTGGCGTGCTTTAAAGTAACACCTCAAGAAGGTGTGCCTAATGAAGAGGCTGCTGCTGCTGTTGCGGCTGAGTCGTCAACAGGCACCTGGAGTACTGTATGGTCAGAGTTGCTGACCGATATGGAATTCTATAAAGGTCGTGCCTATCGCATTGAAGATGTGCCAGGTGATAAAGATGCTTTCTACGCATTCATCGCTTATCCCCTTGATCTTTTCGAAGAGGGTTCAGTTGTTAACGTACTGACTTCACTGGTTGGTAACGTATTCGGCTTTAAAGCAATTAAATTCCTGCGTCTGGAAGATATCCGCTTCCCAATCGCATTTGTTAAGACTTGTCTTGGCCCGCCAAGTGGCATCCAGGTAGAGCGTGACAAGCTGAATAAATATGGTCGTCCAATGCTGGGTTGTACTATCAAGCCTAAATTGGGTCTTTCAGCCAAAAACTATGGTCGTGCTGTCTATGAGTGCCTGCGTGGTGGTCTTGATCTGACTAAAGATGATGAGAACGTAAATTCACAACCCTTCATGCGCTGGCAGAATCGCTTCGAGTTCGTAGCGATGGCGGTAGAGAAAGCACAGGCAGAGACCGGTGAAGTAAAAGGTCACTACCTGAACGTTACTGCTAATACACCAGAAGAGATGTATGAGCGTGCCGAGTTCGCTAAAGAGCTGGGTCAGCCCGTTATCATGCATGACTTCCTGACAGGTGGTTTCACTGCTAACGGTGGTCTGGCTAAATGGTGTCGCAAAAACGGTATTCTGTTGCACATCCATCGCGCAATGCACGCGGTAATCGATCGTAACCCCAAGCACGGTATCCACTTCCGTGTGCTGGCCAAGTGTCTGCGTCTGTCTGGTGGCGATCATCTGCATACAGGTACTGTTGTTGGTAAGCTGGAAGGCGATCGTGCATCGACTCTGGGTTATGTTGATCTGTTGCGTGAATCATTTGTTCCTGAAGATCGTCGTCGTGGTATCTTCTTCGATCAGGATTGGGGTTCAATGCCAGGCGTATTTGCAGTGGCTTCTGGTGGTATTCACGTATGGCACATGCCTGCGCTGGTTAACATCTTTGGTGATGATTCTATCCTTCAGTTTGGTGGTGGTACTCAGGGACATCCATGGGGTAATGCTGCAGGTGCAGCTGCTAACCGTGTTGCTTTGGAAGCGTGTGTTAAAGCGCGTAACGAAGGCCGCGAGCTGGAGAAAGAGTCAAAGGATATTATGGAAGGCGCAGCTCGTAACAGCCCAGAGCTTGCAGTTGCGATGGAAACTTGGAAAGAGATCAAGTTTGAATTCGAAACTGTGGATAAACTAGACCTTAGCTGAGTTTGTCAACGTCATCAAAGATTAGGAGATAGTAATGATTTCAAATAACACTATGGGTGATTATCGTACCACTCAGACGCTGGAAACTTTTTCTTTCCTGCCACCGCTGACGCAGCAGGAAGTTCATGACCAGATTGCTTATATGATCGCCGAAGGCTTGACTCCTGCGATTGAGCATGAAGATCCTTCCAAGGCGACCAGCTACTACTGGACTATGTGGAAACTACCCTTCTTCGGCGAGAAAGATCTGAATGCTGTTGTGGCTGAACTTGAGTCTTGCCACCGCACATACCCTGACCATCACGTACGCCTGATCGGTTATGACAGCTATACCCAAAGTCAGGGTGTCTGCTTTGTCGTATACCGTGGTAAGACGTGGTAAGACGTGGTTGGTGAATTGACGGTGGCGCTAGCATGCTAGTTTGCCATCGCCAGTTAAGGTATGTCAGTAATAGATGGGGTAACAGTAATGGCCATTAAAGATTTATCAGGACGTAATGTCGCCAGAGCCCGTCGTGATGCCCAGGTTAACGGTAAAGCGACGTTACCGGCTAAGGCCAGTTCTAGCACTGCTCCGCGGGTTCGCCCAAAGAAAAGTGAAAGTGCTGATCTTCGGCCCTCGGTCACTGTGACAGCCAAGCCAGCTACTAGTGGTGTCTCTCGTGCCAGAGTGAAAACAGCAGGTGGTGCCGGTCGTGATGCTTCACGTGCTCGCCGCTTGGCTATGTCCTCACAAGGTAAGAGCGGGACTTCCAGTAGTGATCGCCAACGTGAAAATGTTGCTCTCCGTGGTCGCAATCGCGTTCAAGAGAAAGATTGTGGTTGTGGTTGCAATGGTAGAGGTGATTGCGGTGGTGCCGGTGTTGTATCCGACTCGACAGCGATAGCCTCTTCACCTTCTCCGGTAGCTTCTACTTCATCACGTCGTAGTCGCCATGATGTTAAAGTGGTGACTCCCAGTAGTGCAGGTCGTCTCAATTCGCGGATGCGTCGGGATGCGATGGCAGCACATGGGAAGACCGGTGTGGACACCTACCGCAATGGGGTGAGTTCGGCACAGATGGCGCGCAAACAGAACCCGGATATTTCGGGTCGCGAGTTGGCGCGTACAGTGCGTACTCAGCGCAGTGCTAGTGGTGGCAGTCAGAACACGGCACGTACCGTGGGTCGTCGTCGCCCTGAACGCCCTGGCAACGATGTCAGTGGTACCAACATATCGCACAGTGATAAAACCACTGGTGATGAGGCAGGTCTTTGTCGTTCGGTAACGGGCACAGATTACTTTTCGAGTGAGGTTTTTAGTGAGTTTTGTCAAGGCGAGGCACCTAATGTGCCACGTAAGGTCGAGACCAGTGAGAACCTGAGTGGGGGTGAAATAACCGCTAGCGGAAAAGTTGGTCTCAGCGAAAAGGTGACGGGTAACGAGCGCGGTAGTTGTCAATCGGTAACCGGTATTGAATATGTTGGTCGTGAGCAGTATGACGATTTCTGTAGTAGCAAGCCTGAGCCAGGTAGTGCAAAGGTGAGCTTCTCGCAGACCACTCGTGGACAGGTTGTCTCTGGCTCCAAGCCAGCAAGGTCAAGCCAGGTCAGTGGTAATGAAGTGGGTTCCTGCAATGTGGTTACAGGGACGCCTTATACTGGTGCGGAGCACTATCAGAAGTATTGTGATGTGGCTGCTGTTAAGCAGGTTGAACAACGCACTGCGCGTTTGAGTACCAATGATGCTGGGCGTGACATTACCGGTGTTCAGCCTGGTTTTTCCAGTCTGACAGGTGCCGCTAAAGGTGCATGCCGTGATGTCAGTGGTACCGCTTATGTTGGTGCCGAGCAGTACAAAGAGGTTTGTGGTGTGTTGCCTGCTGGAGTGGATGAGCCGGATTTTCCAAAGCCGCTCTCTGATGCGCCTTGGGGTGCTTTCAGTGTGGTCGCTCCAGCTCAGGCAAGTCAATCTGATCAAGTCGGGCAATCGACAGCTGTGTCGGATTCTGTCACGGGTACTCGCTATGAGCAGGGTCGCGTCAGCGGTACTTTCTCGCTTGGCGAGGGTAAAGTCACCGGTACTGAGCAGTTCCGTTTTGGTGGTGGTAAGGCGAAAGCCGGATCAGCAGTAGCTGTCAGTGTGATGGCTGCACCTGCGCCTGCGCCTGTGGCTGAGGTTGTCTCGAAAGTGACCGGTGAAGGTCTTGATGCGGGTCTGAAAATTACCGGCAATGACTGGGATCGGGGTGATCGGGTGACGGGTACTGAAGGTCGTTCGGCAGCGAAGCGTAATCCTACGCGGCGTGGTTTAGTCAGTGCAATGCCTTCCTCTGAGCCTAAGCGCAATGAAGATGTTGATCGCAGTAATGATATCAATGTTACCGGTGGAAGTGGCAACACTGACAGTGGTGCTTTGGTAACGCTCTCAGGCGGTGCCCGAGGGTAAAAGTTGATCTGTAGTAGGGGTGATGGGGCAGTTTCTGCCCTCTCTCCCAACTTTACAATGAAATAATGTTTTAACAAAAATTTTGGGTAGGCGGATTGGAAATGTTCAACAACAAGGCAAAAAGCAGACGTCCACTGCAACGGCAGCAGCCGATGCAGCGGAGTACACGACCTTTGGGTCGTGTGGCGTTGGCTGGTGGCGGGTTGTCGAGCAGCGCGACACATCCGTTTGCCCGCAGTGCTGAAAATAGCCGTTTGTTTGCCTATGAGCAGCAGGTCAAGCAAGCCTTTGCCCGCATTGAGCCGGTCTTGAAGTCTCTTTCAGCGATGCAGCATGAGAGTGACTTTGAAGCACAGGCCCAGCGTTTTGTCAGTAGTGAGTTGGGCTTTGAATTGCCTGCTGCATTACTTGCGGACAGCTGGATTAAACAGCTGGATATTAGCCAGATCTATGCGTGGTGTGTCTTCGAGACGTTCCGCAAGATGTCGGATGATTTTTTCGACACGAAGCCACTGGCTGATGATGACGATGCCGAGTTTCAGGAATTTCTGGAACAGTGTGGGTTTCATACCCTGGATGTTTCGCCCTGTGCTGATGGTCGCCTGGCTCACGTGATACGTTATGTGTTGCGTCTGCCGTACAAATCGGTGCGTCGTAAATCCTATGCAGGTGCCATGTTTGATGTGGAAGATAGCCTGCAAAAGTGGAGTGAGACTGAAATGCGGCGTCACCGTGAAGGGCAGCCGAATTCAGCTGATGCAGCGACCCGCTACCTCAAGGTTGCTGTTTACCATCACAGCTCTTCACAGCCAGATGGCGAAGGGTGTGCCGCTCACGGTAGCGATACCCAGCGTGCTGCAGATGCGGCGCTGGAGCGGCTTAAAGATTTTCGCCAAGGGGTGGAAAACAGCTTTTGTTGTGGTGCATCGATCGACCTGTTGTTGATTGGCCTGGATACAGATAATGACGTGATTCGCCTGCATCTACCCGATGCTGATGGCGAAATTGATGCGATGAGCTACGTTGATGCCGCTGAGTTGCATCAAGCAACACGCAGTGCATCAGCTGCCAATGCAGAAGCCGTGATAGGCGAGTATCTACAGGCGAAATGTCACTCGTTGCCGAGTGAAGGTATGGTACGTTTGGCGGCACGCCTGTTGTGTGGCAACTTGTCACAGATCGATTACGTGCGCCAGTATCACAATGGCTGTTATCAGGACATTGGCCATCAAGAGTGTTTTATCGGCATGGGTATCGGCTTTGAAGAGGTGCAACTGCGGAACCTGACTTACTTTGCCTACCTGAAAACGGTAGAAGAAGGAGCCAAGGATATGGATGTTGGTATCAAAATTTTTACCGGTTTGAATGCCAATCGGGGTTTGCCGATTCCGGTGGTGATTCGTTATGACTATCATGGTCATGTGCCGGGTGCGAGAGTGCGTGCGGTGGCGCGTTGCCATCAGCTGGATACGGCGTTGCGCAATCGTTTTAGTGAGTATGAGGAACGAGGTCTACTGCATACACTTTTGATGGTGCGGGACTGCAGTAACGATGCTAAGGCAGAGACGATTGGCAGTTCCCTGAAATTAAATAAGCAGGTGGCTCACTAGTGAAAATTTGTAAGGTTGAAAAACCTCTGGTGGCGACGAATCGCATTCCTGGAATGGAGCATAAGCATCTTCAGGTTGTACTGGACGGCAGTAGCCGTATGGTGGCTGTGGATGCCGTTGGTTGTAACCCGGGTGATTGGGTAATCTGTGTGGGCAGTTCCGCTGCCCGTGAAGCGGCCGGAAGCAAAGAGTATCCGAGCGATTTGACCATTGTCGGTATTATTGACTACTGGGATGAAGGTTCGGATTGATGGAGATTTTGCAAGTGACAGGCTCATTAGTTTGTACTTTGCGTCACCCTGGACTCCATCAAGTCAGTCTGCGGGTATTGCGCAGCAGTAGTGGGAAATTTCAGGTAGCAGTCGATACCTGTGGCTGTCGGGAAGGCAACTGGGTATTTGTAGTGAGCGGTTCTGCCGCACGATATGCCTATGGTGACCCGACGCTAATGACTGATCTGACCGTTGGTGGGATCATCGATTTTTGGGACGAAGAGAGAGGACAGACGGAGCCGTCTGCCGAAGGTAGCGCCCTAAAAAACTAGGGTGCGAGAATTTTAAATTAATTAAGTAACGATTTATCAAGACGGAGATAGAGCAATGAGCGAAAACAATTATGGTATTGCACTGGGCATGATTGAAACACGTGGTTTAGTTCCTGCTATTGAAGCAGCAGATGCGATGACCAAGGCTGCTGAAGTACGCCTGATCGGGCGTGAGTTTGTTGGCGGTGGCTATGTAACCATTCTGGTTCGTGGTGAAACCGGCGCTGTTAATGCTGCTGTCCGTGCGGGTGCTGATGCCTGTGAACGTGTGGGTGACGGCCTGGTAGCTGCACACATCATTGCACGTCCACACAAAGAAGTTGAGCCAGTGCTGAGCAAGAGCGCTATCTAAACCCTGTAACTTTAAATTTTTTTGATTAATGAAGGAGTATCACCATGGCAAATGAAACATACGGTATTGCACTGGGCATGATTGAAACCCGTGGCTTGGTTCCAGCAATTGAAGCTGCTGACGCAATGACAAAGGCTGCTGAAGTGCGTCTGATTGGTCGTGAATTTGTTGGTGGCGGCTACGTGACCATTCTGGTTCGTGGCGAGACAGGTGCTGTTAATGCTGCTGTCCGTGCGGGTGCTGATGCCTGTGAACGTGTAGGTGACGGCCTGGTGGCTGCACATATCATTGCACGCCCACACAAAGAAGTTGAACCTGTACTTGGTAGCAACAAGTAAAGGGCAGTATGGTGGTGAGCCGGAGTATGGCGGGAAGTTCTCTCTTTCGTTTCTGACATACCTGGCTCAGAACCAATTAGCATATAGGCGGCGAATATAATGACACAGGATCCTGTTATTCTCGGATATCTGGGACGCGCTTTGAGCTTTGAATTGTCTGCGGTACAGCACTACCTATCGCTGGCAAAATTGTTAGAGCTGCGAGGTATGCCTCAGGCTGGAGAGAAGTTCAGACATGAGTCGTTGACCGAAATGGAGCATGTAGAGCGCCTGATTGGTCGAATGCTGGCTTTGGGTGTATCACCCAATAGCAGTTGTTTAAAACGCCCGCGCCTCAATGGTGCTTTACCGGAGCTGATTAAACATATCGGTGATCTGGAAGGCGAGATTATCAAATTTTATGAGCAGGCTGTGAGCTATTGTAGTCACCGTCAAGATCATGAAAACCGAATTTTTTTTGCACTGTTACTCAAAGATGAGCAGCAGCATGCCACCGAACTCAATAGCTGGTGGCAGGGAGTTGTGGCAGAAGAACCCATCAGTTAGTGAGTTGAATGAGGAGAGCCATCATGGGCTTGAATTGGGTTGAACGTAAAAATCCTGTGCGCCTTGAATGCCGTGTTGAGTTTTCTGACTATGATGAGACCCGTGACTTTCTGGATCGCGCTGCTGAATTGGCGGAAAAACAAGACTACTATCCGGATATGAGTTTTGGTCGTACTCACGTCTCGATAACCCTGAGTCCACTGGATGACTCAGGTGTTATCAATGAGACGCTAAAGCGCTACGCTGGGTTAATGGATGAGTTAGCCCCAGTTGTGCAACCAGTCAATGAAACCAAGTGATTAAAAACGCAAAAGGATAACAAAATGACTGTTAGTGAAAAGAGTGGAACGGGTTCGACATCTGCACCTGCGGCAACAAAGCCGGTAGCAGCTAAAACACCTCCTCCGGCAGCCAAAGCGAAAACAGTAAGAAAGAGCCCGGTGGCAGCCAAGTCAGAAGCTACAAAGGCAAACCCCGTAACGGCAAAGCCGAAAGTGGTGAGAAAAACTCCGGTAGCCGCGAAAAAAATCGCTCCACGTACCAGGGCAAAACAACAAGATGCATCATCAACGTTTGTTTCCCATCGAGTTTGGCCTGACTAATAACTAACACATCAATGTACGTTGTGCTCCTCTGCCATATTGTGTTTAGCATATGGTGTCGAGGTTTCGATAATAAGCAACTGCAACAATCCAATAAAGTGACTGGTTGTTTCGATGCTGTCTAGCAGCGAGTGTAGGAGATAATAAATGTCGAGTCTGAGCAATTTACTGTTACCCGCAGTACTGTTTTTTGCGCTTGGTGTCATCGCTAGGTTGATCAAGTCAGACCTGCGTTTCCCCCCTGATCTGGCAAAAGTTCTATCCATCTATCTGTTGATGGCAATCGGTTTACATGGTGGTTATGAACTGGCCAAAGCAGATCTAGTGATCGCCATGAACTCTATCATGTGGGCACTGATTCTAGGCTTCACTCTGCCCATTATCGGCTATCTGGCGTTAGTGATGACGCGCAAAGTCAGCCCGCTAGATGCGGCTGCAATTTCTGCTCACTACGGCTCGGTGAGTGCCGGTACTTTTCTTACTGCTATCGCCTACCTTGATAATGTAGGTGTCACTTATGAGACGTATCCATTGATTATGCTGGCGGTGATGGAGTCACCAGCGATTGTGGTGGGTCTGATACTGGCCGCCAAGGCGCGTCACTCTATCGCTGCCCGTGAAACGGCACCCGTTTCCGGTGGTGGCGCGGTGATCTCTACTCCTGATAATGGTGACGGCCCAGGAGGCAAATTCAGTGAATTATTGCGTGATGCCTTCACCAATGGCAGTGTGGTGATATTGATAGGTTCTATGGTCATCGGCGCAATCTCTACTCCTTCCGGTATGCAACAGCTCTTCCCATTCATCGACGAAATTTTTATGGGTGTGCTGTGTTTGTTCTTGTTTGATATGGGTATGGTGGCTGCCCGTCGTATTGGTGATTTTCGGCAGGTCGGCTGGTTGCTGGCTTTATTTGGTATCGTCATGCCGCTGGTTGGTGGTGTGGTGGGTGCCTATGTGGGGCATGCCATTCTGGGCTTCAGTGTGGGTGGCGCAACATTGGTTGCGGTGCTGGGTGCCAGCGCCTCTTATATTGCGGTCCCACCCGCGATGCGTTTGGCGATACCTGAGGCCAATCCATCTTTTTACTTAACACTATCGCTGGGAATTACCTTCCCATTTAATGTTATCGTGGGCATACCGATTTACCATAGCTTGGTACAGGCAATGGCGGCGGGCTGATAACGCTCTGTTTGAGAGATGAATAAGGGGTGACCTATGGTAGAACTATATCCTGAAAAACTGTTGAGTATTATCACCAATGACTCGATGCAAGAGCGCCTGGAGTGCATGTTCAAAAAATATGGTGTGTCTGGCTTTACGATAATACAGGCGAGTGGTGAAGGTTCTTCTGGAATGGCGTCAGAGATGTCTGGTTTTGATGGTAATATTCTGGTGAAAGTCATTGTTCCAGAGAGTCAACTGCAAGTGTTACTTGAGAGTGTGGAGCGGAAGCTGCGTAAGGGATATCACCTTACTGTCTTTGTTTCTGATGTTCAGGTAATTACACCGGAAAAATTCAATAAAAAATCACGGTGATACGAGAGATGATGCTGTATCTGTAGGAATGTGAAATGACCGAACAGAGTGATTCCAAGTTTAAAGGTGGCTTGCCGGATTATCTGATTCGTCACACAACTTTCAGACAGATGCAGATTTTTGAAGCGGTTGCGCGGCTGGGTAGTTTTACCCGTGCTGCTGAAGAGCTGTTTTTGACACAGCCCACAGTCTCCACACAGCTGAAAAAATTGACCGACGTGATGGAGCTGCCGCTGTTGGATCAATCCTGTCGGCAAATTAAACCGACAGAAGCCGGGGAGGAGTTGTATCGTGCTGTGCGGAAAATTTTTGACTCACTCTCCGACCTCGATACCAAAGTAGCCGCACTCAAAGGCCTGAATCACGGTCGTTTGCGCTTGGGGGTTATTACCACCGCTAAATATTTCGCACCGGAGATTTTGGGTGACTTCTGGCGCGAGTACCCGGGGGTGGATATTTCGCTCAAGGTGACCAACCGTAACCGTATTATTGAGCGCATCCAGAACAATGAAGATGATCTTTACATTTTAGGGCAACCCCCAGCTAAAGAGTTTAGTCTTACCGCATACCCATTCGCGCCCAATCCGATGGTGGTTCTGGCTGCTAAGGATCACCCGCTCTTTCAAGAGTCTAATATATCGATTGCCCGCTTGGCTGAAGAGCCATTGATTTCACGGGAGATAGGTTCGGGGATTCGGGATACCACCATGAAGCGGTTTTCGGAGCACGGCCTTACGCCGAATATTCGCATGGACCTAGGTAGTAATGAGGCGATAAAACACGCGGTTATTGGCGGCTTGGGGGTGGCAATATTATCGCTGCATACCCTGGTGTTGGATGGTGCTGATGGGCCATTAGGTGTGCTCGATGTTGAGGGTTTTCCGATTGAGCGCAAGTGGTATCTGGCTCACCCTCAGGATAAAGAACTTTCACCGATGGTCAAAGCGTTCCTTGATTTTGCCAGAGCCAGTGAGCCGGTTATCAGTGAGCGGATGCGCACTTTGTATGCACAGTTCTCTGCGCGCCACAAAGATAACGTTTGTAAAAAACAGATTTAAAAGAATAGACGGGATATTTTTCATTCTTAAATTGAGACCTTTGCACGAAAAATAGCTTTCACTCCAGCACACAGCTGGGGTGGAGTATGAATCGTACAAAGAACTCAAATGGGCTAAAAGAGCGATATGATTAAGTTACGAACCTATATATTTATTGATTCGCTACAGCCCCAGCTTGCCGTCTATCTCGGTA
This sequence comes from Gammaproteobacteria bacterium, assembly GCA_022712945.1. Taxonomy (GTDB): domain Bacteria; phylum Pseudomonadota; class Gammaproteobacteria; order RBG-16-57-12; family RBG-16-57-12; genus JAFLJP01. Next base: position 29,782 of record JAFLJP010000057.1, read on the forward strand.
CCGTCTCGCAAGGGTTTTTACCGGTTCCTGGTGATGCCTGTCTGTGGCTCGAAGTTGCGCCCGGAATGGCGGTACACCGACTGACTGATGTGGCTCTTAAATCCACACGTGTTCACTTAGGGCAGCAGGTTGTTGAGCGTGCTTTTGGATCGATGGTATTTCACCATCGTGATCAAAGCGATGTCATCGAGGCGGGTAGTGCGGTACTGGGGTTGCTCAAAACCTCGGAAGACCAACGCCAAAAATGCCGTATCGCCTGGAGCGAGGTGGTACGTTCGATTACTCCGGATCATGCGGTTTTGATTAATCGACAGGATCGTAAAGGCTCAATGATTTTACCCGGGCAGAGTCTGTTTATTCTGGAGACTGAGCCTGCGGGTTACATTGTTTACGCGGCTAATGAGGCTGAAAAAGCGGCTAATATTACCTTGGTGGATTGTCGCGCTGTGGGTGCCTTCGGGCGGTTGACACTGGCTGGAAAAGAAGCGGATATCGATGCGGCGGCCCATGCGGCAATGAATGCTGTACAGCGGTTATCTGGCGTTAATGAAATGAAAAATTAATCATACAGAGAATTTAACACCTCTGTTTGAGTGGAGAAGCGTGTCCCCTCCGAGTGCTTCAATTGGGTTCGGGTGGATATATGCCCAACCGGGTGGCTTTTTCTTGATTTGATCTGAACCAACCTTATTGTAAGTAGAGTTGAATAGGATATGGCTAAATGAGAGAGTCTCCGCAAAATGGGCTAAAGGGTTTAAAACACTGGCGTTACGATCTATTGGCCGGTATTCAGGTGGCACTGGTCTCACTGCCCCTCTCGCTGGGTATCGCTATCGCTTCTGGCGCTCCCCCGGTTACCGGCCTGATCTCGGCCATTATTGCTGGCTTTATCTTTCCTTTTCTTGGTGGTGCATATGTCACTATCAGCGGCCCCGCCGCTGGTCTGGCACCTGCGCTGCTCTCTGGTATGTTGCTGTTAGGGGGCGGCGATCTGGCGGTGGGCTACCCGTTGTTATTGGTCGCCATCTGCCTGACAGGGCTGGTGCAGATTGTATTGGCCTTCTTTAAAACCGGGCGTTATGCCATTTTTCTCCCGGTGACGGTGGTTGAAGCAATGCTCGCTGCCATCGGTTTGATGATTATTATCAAACAAATTCCATCCTTAATGGGTGCTGTATCGCCCACATCGCAGAGCATGTTGGAGACCATCAGCAAACTGCCACTGGCGCTGCCACAACTGGAGTGGAGTATCTTCTTTATTGGTGGCCTAAGCCTATTTTTAATGTTCTATCTTAACGCTTCCCGTCACGAGTGGATGCGTAAAGTCCCACCACCACTGTTTGTTGCTTGCCTTGGCATCGGACTGGGCTACCTGTTTAGCCTTGATACTAAATTCTTGATCACCATGCCGGAAAACCTGCTTGAAGGTGGCATCACCTTCCCCGCTTTTGATGAGGTGTTGAGCCGCCCTGAGCTGTGGTGGAGTATTTTGCTGGTAGTGATTACCCTAACACTCATCGATGGCGTTGAATCACTGGCGACTATAAAAGCGGTGGATAAAATTGACCCGTTTCAACGTAAGTCTGACGCAAATATCACCCTGCGAACCATGGGTGTCTCAAATTCACTCTCCAGTATTTTTGGTGGTTTGACGATTATTCCGGGTGGGGTTAAAAGTCGAGTTAACATCGATGCGGGTGGGCGCACCCTGTGGGCAAACTTTTACAATGCGGTATTTTTGCTGATTTTTCTGTTTGTGGCTATCGATATTATCGCCCGAATACCATTGGCAGCCATTGCCGCGATCCTGATTTACGTCGGTTGGAAATTGTGTGAATACAAAGTGTTCACCAAAACCTATGCGATTGGGCGTGATCAAATTGTTATTTTTGTTATCACTGTACTGGCTATTTTGAGTACAGACTTGCTGCTGGGGATACTGATTGGTGTCGCTGCGGAAGTGTTGATGCTGTTGTACCTGTTGACGCCGTCATTCCGCGTGGTACTGAATGGCAGACTGAGTTTAGGGCAATCATTCTCTCTGGTGTGGCAAAACCTGCGGGGCTTGTTCTGCGATCCAGTAATTTCGGTTGTTCAAAAAGAGAGCGAGGGACGCCCCCACTATGAAATAGCGCTCTCATCCATCGTCTGCTTCAATCTGATTCATCTGGATAAACTGCTGGCCAATTTACCACTTGGTGCTGGTGTGACACTGGTTGTTACGGAATCAGGGCGCATTATTGACCACACCGGGATGGAGTACCTTCATCAGTTTCAGGATGAGTGCATGCGTGACAAACGTAAATTTGAACTGCAGGGCCTGGAGAATTTCTTTCAATTTACTAATCACTCACTATCGGCGCGTATGCAGGATGTAATGCAGATCAGAGAAGAAGCGAAGCACTCTGAGCGTGAAGTTGAAATGGAAAAATTGGCCCAACAGTGGGGGATGAAATGGGAGCCTGGTACATTCAGCATCCATAATGAGCACGATTTTGTCTATTTGCGTCGAGGATCAGACAAGCAGGAGACCAACGTAATGTCGGGAGTGTCTCACGGTTGTGAGATCAGACTGGCTGATTATAGTCACACCGCCGCCCCCGACTATTATACCAAGCATTGGCATACCATCATCACCCCCCGCCTGTCTGCCTCGACAATCTCTGATTTTGTGATAACACCCGGATATTATCTGCGGCGTTACCTGGCGGATTATCGTGAAGTGGAATCGGTTGGTGCGAATAAACTCCCCGATAACTATCGTTTTTATGCCAAAAAAGAAGGAGGAGATCCGTCAGCTTACCTCTCCTCTGAATTGATTGAGTTTCTGCGGAACCACGAAGGGATCTATCTGGAAGTCCAAAATGGAGTCATGCTGAGCTTCAACCGCAATCGGGATCTGCTCAGTACTGAAGAGATAGCGTCACTCTTGACCCTGATGGAGATAGTTAACGCCACGGGTAGTGGAAAGCTGGATTAAGGGATGTAGAAAAAATTAAGATACCGTTATTACGCCGGATTTTTGTTCACTCTATCTAGGCCGGTATTGGGCGCATAGTGGGCTACGCAACGAATACCGGCCTAGATAGAGTGGGAAAAAAGACAAGTAAGCGCGGTATTTTAATAAATTCTACATCCCTAAGCTTACAACAGAGAGAGAGAGAACCGCTGCTTAAGGTTAAAGGCGGCGGGTTTTCTGTACCATGCGGTGTAGCGAACGGGCATGGTTAAAATGGGAGACCTGCTCCAGGGGTATCCAGCCAATCTGATGCGACTCATCATTGCCCGGTATCGGGATCGAATCATCAATCTCCAGTAAAAACCGGATATCAAAATGTTCGTGACGATCATCATGAGTGCTGGGGTGGATAGTATGCACATCCACATCAAAAATCTTATCGCTGACCAGTCGAATATTCTCAAGATCAACACCGGACTCCTCTGAAGTCTCCTTCAAAACCACGCGAATAATATCGTGATCACCATCCGCATGCCCACCAGGCTGAAACCATCGATCCAGCTTGCGGTGATGCATCATCAGAGCATGAGTATGAGATGGATTAACCACCCAGGCCGAACCGGTAACATGTCCCGGAGCCAGGCCGCGATCAAAGCAGTTCTCATGCTGAGCAATAAAACGGCAAGAGTGGGCCACCATCGCAGCCTCCTCCATAAATGGCGTTTTGTAGCGGGAAAGCAGTTGGAAAAGCTGTTGTCTGTGCATGGGTGAGTTTATCTACGCTGGTGAAAAAACTGTGAAAATAACCCCTACAATATACGCGAATCAGAATGCTTTGGGCATTTAAATTCTCTATGCCAGTCATTGCTCTGTATAAATGCCAGCCGATATTTCATCTTTGCCACTGCCGGGGACGCTTTTTTCATCCAACAAGGTGACCCCATCACTTTACCTGTTGAAATTAGTTTGCGTAACATTTTTTTAAAATCATCGAGTGAGCCACCTATGGAGCCATAACGGCGCACTTTGCTTCGATCATCATCTGCCAATGAGATAACAATGGATTCGTTGTGGGCATCCATGTCGACAAAAAATATATTTGATTTTGTCATGTCGATCTCCGAGCCTGTTAGTGAAGGGGTAAATCCTTCATGCGATACATGATTTATCTCAACTCTTAAAATAATGGGCTATTGCTGCCGCAGGTTATTGAGAAGTTGCCAAAAATGAGAATAACAACTCGTTATTGCTCAAGCTTTTGGGGGAGAATAGAACGACATTCGGTTATTTATTCCGGCACAAAAAACGGGAAGATCTATTTTTCTATTCCTAAGGAGCAGTAAATGAAAGCGCAACAGATATTATCAACCTGTCTTTTTTCGATATTCTTGGTTGGCACCGCCAGTGCTGGCTTGATGATAAAGGAGCAAGATGATGGTGACGTGACTACGCATATTTATCAAGACGGGATAGTGGTCATTCTGTCGCAGGAGGCAGACAATCAAGTTGTAATGATAACTGATACCCGAAAATCCCAGTGTACGTGGTTTAATCATCTCAATCGGCAATTTTCCCGGGGCGACTGTGGAGCTCCATCTGAGATGGTAGGAGGTATGATGGAAAGCCTCCAAAAGCACCTCTCTCCAGAGCAATTGGCGATGATGCAAGGAATGAGAGGGCAGGAGATGGAGATGCAAGTACCGCCGCTGCAGGTGAAAAAAATCGGTGGCACAACCTTTCAAGACTATACTGTTGATAAGTATCATTTTTTAGTCGAAGGTCGGCCTGTCGCTGAGGTCTGGTTATCATCGAGTGTTGGGGAGGCTCTCTCCAAAGAAGTTGATTTTGAATCGATGAAGCAACTGTTCGGTGATCAAGCCAATGAAGATCACTTTTCTACTTTTGATTCCCATGACTCTAGCGGGGTATTGGAGAAAAAAATAGAAGAACTTTCGGAAAAAGAGAGAGCATATGTCATAAAAAGTATGCAGATAATGGGGCCAGGTGGTCCGTCCAATATGGAAGTATTTGGCAGTCAGGTGATCGAAATCAAAACAGGTAACTTCGACCTCAGTCAATACCAGGTACCCTCAAATTATGAAGAGGTGGGTTCGATTAATGAGTTGATGCAGGGTGCATGGGGGGCGCAATAATATTTTTACGATCGTTGCAGGAAATTTCGCCTCAGAAGCCTGCTGAGCTTAAGTGGTTGTTGCGAGAGTTTGAGGCGAATTTTGGCATGTTCAACAAAAAGGCCGAAAAAAGAGACCAACCTGAAGTAACTTAGGGATGTGGAAGAAGCTAAAGTACTGTTATTACGCTGAATTTTGTTCACCCTATCTAGGCCGGTATTGGACGCATAGTGAGCTACGCAACGAATACCGGCCTAGGAGCCTGTCCGAGAATAGATAGGTCTACTGCGAAAGCGTGTTTTTTGCTCATTTTCCCGCCCATTTTTGTTAAAGGGAACAGCCATTCGCCTCAAATTGTCGAAAAAATGAACTAAAAATCACACTCTCTCGCTACGACCTCTATTCTCGGACAAGCTCCTAGATAGGGTCGGCAAAAAGACAAGTAAGCGCGGTATTTTAATAAATTCTATATCCCTTAATGGTTTTACTCATGGCAACGGCTGCTGAAGTTTGGCATATCCCGCTCTTCGTGAGAAAATATCGAACAATACCAACTATTCAGGCACGGAACGTTATGGGACAACTCATCGATGGTAAGGCGATCTCCGCTGGAATTCGCCAAAACATTAAAGTTCGCGTGCAACAGCGTGTTGCTCATGGTAAGCGTGCTCCGGGGCTTGCGGTTATTCTGGTGGGTAGCAACCCTGCTTCTGAGATTTACGTTGGTGCGAAGCGCAAAGCGTGTGAAGAGGTCGGTTTTAAATCCATTGCCCATAACCTGCCGGCAGATACCACTCAAGAGACCCTGCTGACACTCATTGATGAACTCAATCATGATGAGACCATTGATGGCATTCTGGTTCAGCTGCCCCTGCCCGAAGGGTTGTCAGTAGATGCCATTATCGAAGCTATTTCACCCCATAAAGATGTTGATGGTTTTCACCCTTGTAATATTGGTCGCCTGGCTCTGCGCCAACCCGCCTTACGCCCCTGTACCCCTAAAGGTATTATGACTCTGCTGGAAAAAACCGGCGAAGAGATCAGAGGCATGCACGCGATCATTGTGGGGGCTTCCAATATTGTTGGTCGACCCATGGGGCTTGAGCTGTTACTGGCGGGTGTCACTGTCACCACCACGCATCGCTTTACTAAAAACCTGGAGGGCTTTGTGCGCCAGGCTGATATTTTGGTTGTTGCGGTGGGTAAGCCGGGCTTTATTCCTGGCGAGTGGGTTAAAGAAGGAGCGATTGTGATTGATGTGGGTATCAACCGCATGGAGAATGGCAAGCTCTGTGGTGATGTGGATTTTGCCGGTGCTAAATTGCGTGCGGGCTGGATTACCCCAGTACCTGGCGGTGTTGGCCCAATGACCATCAGTACGCTGCTGGAAAATACCCTGCAATCCGCCGATGAACGGCAGGCATGAGACACCATAATTTTCAGGACTTTCTTAGCGCATCTGTAAGGCGAGCTTGGCATGGTTAACCAGCTGCTGGAAACTTTCAAATTGTGACTTGCTCACGGGCATGTTTGAGTCGTGCATGTCGGCATAAAACATCCCTAGTGGTTTTTTTCTGTCACCAAATGCGGCAACTACAAAGTTATTAACCCCGGTTTTTTGTTCAAAGTCCCGGGGTAAAAATGCACGCCACTTTGGTTCCATGGCGTCCACGACATGCAGTGTTTTATCGGCAAAAATGACTTTTGAAAAGAGATCGGTATCGCGATTGACCGGGAATTTAATAAAGCCTTTAAGTGACTCACCCCCCTTGCCAATCACAATGCGGGCGGCGTATTGATCTCGCTTTGGAGACAACAGGCAGAGCGCGACCCGGCAAAAACCGGCTCCTTGACATAGCCCTTCCATCAGCTTCATAAATATCTGATTAATATCTGCCCGTTGCATCATCATTTCGGTCATTTCATTGACAGTTTGTAACAACAAGGTCGGGTCACCTTTTGCCATACTCATTTCGCGTTCATCGGCCAGATCTACGCTGTTTTCGATGCTCTGGGCATAATAGGCGAACTGCTTGGCAATTCGGTCCCGAGCCGAGTCGCCACTCTCCATCACCCGGGGGGATAGCAGTTTTTTATTCAGGTTGAACTCTTTAGCCAGATGACAGCCCATTTCAAATGCTTTATTCAGTGCTCCCCTAATGACATCGCTATCCATTCCACTCACTTTTTTTAACTGCGCCAGCACCTCAGTCAGTGGCTGAGAGTGGCGATAGGGTTTTGCGTAGAGTGCACCCATTACTTGGCTGGCGAGGTTAGGGATAAACCGGTTGAATTCGGCAGAACTGCTCACCTCTTTGCTCGGCTGCTTTTGAATTCCAAGGGTGTTTTTGATCTCGGTGGGAAAGCCCCAGTCGGAGAGCAGATCCTGGGCAATGTCATCAAACCCACAGGATAATACCTCTCGCTGTGCGGCTGGCCAGCGCTTCCCCTTCTCTTCGCAGAGTCGAACCACTGCCATGTATTGATCCGGCATCGCATAAGCGACAATCATTTCACCCAGGTTGTGCATCAGGCCACAGAGGTAGCTCTGCTCGATATTGTCGACTCCCGCCTTGATGGCCATTTCGCGCATGAAAGCGGCTGAAAGGTAGGCGTGAACCAGCATGCTGTTTATGTCCAGCTCATGATCTCCCTGGGAGAGTGAGTCGAGCAATTTCAGTGACAGGCTGATGTTTTTAATGGTATCAAAACCCAATACCATTACCGCCTGCGAAATAGAACCGATTTTAGCTTGCCCCCGGTTGTAATGTACCGAGTTAGAGAGGCGCAACATTTTCACACTCAGGCTGGCATCTTTCATCACCTCCATTGAGAGCTGCATGGCATCGGAGTCCGGGTTTTCGCTGATTTTTGAGATGCGGTTGACACTGGCACTGAAGATTGGCAGGTCACCCAGTTCGTCAAGGTTATGCTGAAGTTGCTGGTAGCTCTTTTCATCGCTTTGCATGGTCTGTTTGGAAACCTTTTTGGCTGGTGTGACAAAATCAACAGAACAACTGATCCGTCAATATAAAGTGGTTGATGCGCTAGAAGCCTGTCCGAGAATAGATAGGCCTACTGCGAAAGCGTGTTTTTTGCTCATTTTCCCGCCAAATTTTTAGACTGTAAGTCATTCTGTGTAACGGCCGGTTTTAAATCACTGAGGGTTCTATTCTCCGCAGCTTGCTGCGGGGTAGTTTATTGTAGTCCGTCAAACGCTCTTCAAACTCAATGATAAAACGATTCAGTGCGGGTTTCCAATTCCTAATTGGCATTGTCCATTTTTTAGCCGCCGCTTGTGTCGCCAAGTAGATCACTTTTTTGGCTGAGTCATCCGTCGGAAACAGTTTCCGTTTTTTAATCGCTTTGCGAATAACACTGTTCAGCGATTCAATGGCGTTGGTGGTGTAGATGACTTTACGAATATCATCAGGATAGTTGAACAAGGTGTTGAAGTTATGCCAATGATTTCGCCATGAACGGCTGATCTGCGGGTATTTGTCATCCCAGCGCTCGGCAAATTGTTCGAGTGCTAACAGGGCTTCTTCTTTAGTCACTGACTGATAAATTTTCTTCAGCTCAGCTGCCACAGTCTTAATAGTCTTTCCATGGCACATACTTCATCGTGTTACGCACCATGTGAATGATACAGAACTGTATTTGGGCCTGTGGATATACGGCATGCTGGGGCTAATGATAGGCAATTACACAGATTTCAGTACAGTCTCAGCCAGAGTTCGCTACTCTATTTAGAGCTCGTACATAAGTACGCATTTATTTTTTTATTGGAGCGGTTTTATTGTTGACAACGGGGGAGTCCACATAAGTTACAAACTATCTTTCGTGCAAAGGTCTCAATACAACCTAGGAGGCTGTCCGAGAATAGAGGTTGTAGCGAGAGAGTGTGATTTTTAGTTCATTTTTTCGATAATTTGAGGCGAATGGTTGTTCTCTTTAACGAAAACAGGATTTCTGCTGATCTCTCTGGGTGCCCTGTTTTCCATTGCCTCGGCACTTTATTCAGCGCGAGCTGATACTACTTAAAAAGGCGAAAAGAATTTTAAAGGTGAGTTGGAGAGAGAGCTTTCCCGCCTGCTGCCACACCAACACCCTGACATGAAAGATACATCCTCAAAAGGGGGATCTATGCAATGAATGATGTTAACGAAACAGCTGATAAAACGACCAGCAACCAGGGACTCTCCAGCGATGAGGCAGCGCGTCGTCTAACACAATATGGCCCCAATGCTCTGGAAGATAAGCAGGTTTCTGTTCTAAGACGCCTGCTCGGTTATTTCTGGGGACCTATTCCGTGGATGATTGAAATCGCGGCGATACTCTCTGCGCTGGTGCAGCACTGGGCCGATTTCTGGATCATTATCACACTGCTGATCTTTAATGCAGCAGTGGGTTTCTGGCAAGAGTACACCGCTGGTAATGCGGTGGCCGCATTGATGAAGCAGCTGGCGATGAGGGCGCGTGTACGGCGCGATAAACAGTGGCAAGAGATCGATGCACAGAGACTGGTGCCGGGCGATATCGTGCGCATTCGCCTCGGCGATGTCATTCCCGCTGATGTTAAATTGATAGAGGGTGATTATCTGAGCGTGGATCAGTCGGCACTCACCGGCGAATCACTGCCCACCACCAAGCGCACAGGCGATGATGCCTTTTCGGGAACGGTAGTCAAACAAGGCGAGGTCGTTGCACAAGTGATGGCAACAGGGGCCAATACCCGTTTTGGTAAAACAGCCAGCCTAGTGCAGCAGGCAAAAACCGTCTCTCACTTTCAGAAGGCGGTTCTCTCCATCGGTGATTACCTGATCTACGTCAGCCTAGCACTGGTGGCCATCCTGATTATCGTTGGCTTACACCGGGGTTCCGACTGGCTGGAGCTGGTGCAATTTGCACTGATCCTTACCGTTGCCTCCATTCCCGTTGCCATGCCGGCGGTGCTCTCCATGACCATGGCGATGGGGGCCATGGCGCTGTCGAAACGCAAGGCGATCGTTACCCGTCTGGAGTCGATCGAAGAGATGGCCAGCATGGATGTTTTATGCTCGGATAAAACAGGTACCTTGACGCAAAATCGCCTGACATTAGGTGAGATCGAAATTTTTCATGCCAAGGATGAGCAGGAGGTCTTGTTAGCGGCGGCACAAGCCTCGCGTGAAGAGGACAGGGATGCCATCGATGATGCCGTGCTGGAAGGACTGAAAGATAAAAGTCAGCTCACGGCCTTTCGCCAAACCGATTTCATCCCCTTTGACCCCGTACACAAGCGCACGGAAGCCACCTTACAGGATGCCAGCGGCAGCACCTTTCAAACCGTCAAAGGCGCACCGCAGGTTGTTATGGAAATGGCGGGACTTGAGGGGGAGGGGCTGACACGCGCCCAGCAAATCATCGATGACTTCGCGCAGCAGGGCTATCGCGCCCTCGGGGTTGCGCACCGGGAAAGTGGCTCCGCCAGTTGGACCTTTCTTGGCATTCTATCTCTGTTTGATCCACCACGCGAAGACTCTGCGACAACCATTGCCGAGACACGCGCCTACGGCGTTAGCATGAAAATGGTGACGGGCGACAACTTGTCTATCGCCAAACAGATTGCCACAAAATTGGGGTTGGGCAGCAATATTTTGCGTGCTGATGCCTTGCCCAGCGGAAACAGTGGCCTAGATCATCGAGAGAGCATAAAGGCGGTAGAGGGCGCGGATGGCTTTGCCGAGGTCTTTCCCGAGCATAAATTCGAAATTGTTAAAATCCTGCAAAATCGCAATCACATTACCGGCATGACCGGCGACGGCGTCAACGATGCCCCAGCTTTAAAGCAGGCCGACGTGGGGATCGCCGTCAGTGGCGCAACCGATGCCGCACGCGCCGCCGCAGATCTAGTACTGACCGGGCCGGGGCTATCAGTGATCACCCATGCCATCGAGGAGGCACGACGCATTTTCGAGCGTATGAATGCCTACGCTATTTACCGCATCAGCGAAACCATTCGCATCATGTTCTTCGTGGTGCTGGCGATGATTTTTTTCGACTTCTATCCCATCACCGCAATCATGATCATCCTGCTCGCCTTCTTCAACGACCTGCCCATCATGACCATCGCGTACGATCGCACCGGACTGGAGAAAGGCCCGGTGAGATGGAACATGCGCCAAGTCATTACCGTGGCCACCGTCATGGGTATCGTCGGCGTGGTGGGCAGCTTTGGTATGTTGCTGATTGCTATGGACTGGCTGCACCTGGACGTGGCGCAAATTCAGACCTATGTATTCCTGAAAATGGCCATTGCCGGGCACCTGGTGTTGTTCGTTGCACGAACCAAAGGGCATTTCTGGGAGCGTCCCTGGCCCGCCCCGATCATGATCTGGTCTGCGCTAATCACCAAACTGGCCGCAACACTGTTGGCGGCCTACGGCTTCGGACTCATCACCCCCATTACCTGGCCAGAAATCGCACTCATCTGGAGTTATTCGTTCGCCTCCGCCTTGCTCACCGACTGGGTCAAGGTTCAGGTCTATCGCCACATGTCACAGGAGGCACCTCGCCATCGTGGTTTTCTGGCGCGGCTGAAAAAATCCCTGCATGTTTTTGGACGTTAGGGATGTAGAAGAAGTTAACGTACCGTTATTACGCCGAATTGTTGTTCACCCTATCTAGGCCGGTATTGGGCGCATAGTGAGCTACGCAACGAATACCGGCCTAGAGAGGGTGGGCGAAAAGAGAAGTAAGCGCGGTATTTTAATAAATTCTACATCCCTTAACAATGAGAAGTTCAACTGTGACTACAACGCATTCCGCATGGAAACCTTTGAAAATACGACAGACCCTCTTGCTCATCGTACGGTCATTTTTTATCGCGTTCCCCGCCATGGCAACTGAGAATGTATCAATGCCCGTAACGGGGAAGCTCACGCTCTCCGGCATTGTCCAACTTGGTCACCCTGTGGGCCGGCCTTTCATGACAATCATTCAGTCGTTGTCACCGCAGTGAAATGTTTCTCCAAAAACATCCATTTCAAGGCAACGAATATTTGGTAGGCTCAAGTCCGAGGCCTGAATCCCATTCACAGTCGAATGCTGTATAGACTCAGCAGCAACGCCCTGGGAGGCTATGAATAGGTCTGGTTGGGCTTAATCAGAGTTTCTTTGAGTAATGCTCAATAAGCCTGTCCGCAAGGTCAGAAGATCATTGGTGGTGGTGATTTTGTGAGGTAGTATGTGCATAGGTCTTGTCTGTATCACCGATTGGGCACGGGTTTGTTTGGTCGCTAACCATTGTACAGCCAAGGTTTTTTGCGTTTTAGATATTTAAATCGGCTTCTTTGATGAGGCTGTTCTAAACTATTCAAGTTACGGTGTGGATGTGCGATAACCTCCTTCCACAGCATGCCCTGTAAATGGGTGGTAAAATGCCACCGTTGATGCCGACATAGATGGAAAAAACCATGCCAAAATCGAATGCCAAATCTGCTCCCTGTGCCGCCAAGTTAATTACACTGCCGCCTTTGGCGATGGATGAGAAGGCGATATCTGAAGATCTGATTCGCTATTACAGCCGCACCTTGGGGCGTGAGCTTAAAAACTGCACCCCGCACTATCTCTATGAGGCGTTGGCCTACACGGTGCGCGATCGCCTGATGGAGCGCTGGAAAAATACCCGCGCAACCTATGAAAATCTCGATGCCCGTCGTACCTGCTATCTCTCATTGGAGTTTTTGATGGGGCGTGCGCTGGGCAATGCGATGTTGAATCTCGGCATCGATGATGCGGCTCATCGGGCACTGTATGATTACGGTATCGACCAGGAGCAGGTGGCGGAGAGTGAGCCAGATGCAGGTTTGGGTAATGGTGGTTTGGGCCGTTTGGCAGCCTGTTTTTTGGATAGCTGTGCCACCTTGCAGTTGCCGGTGCTGGGTTATGGTCTGCGTTATGAATATGGCATGTTTCGTCAGCAGTTGGAAAATGGTCATCAACTGGAAGAGCCAGACCACTGGCTGCGTGATGGCCACCCCTGGGAGCTGGAGCGGCCGGAGTTTACCCAGCGCATTCATTTTGGTGGTCGCACCGAGCACTACACCGATTATGCGGGTGTTACACGGGTTCGCTGGGTTGACGCTCTTGATGTTTTGGCGGTGCCTTACGATGTGCCGATTCCCGGTTTTGAGAACGATACGGTCAATAGCCTGCGTTTGTGGAAGTCGACTGCGACGGATGAGTTTAATTTGAGTGAGTTTAACGCCGGTGACTACGTTGAAGCGGTGGCCTCGAAAAATAAGGCTGAGCACATCACCATGGTGCTCTACCCGAACGATGCCAGTGAGAATGGCAAAGAGCTGCGGCTGCGCCAGCAATATTTTCTTGCCTCTGCCTCACTGAAAGATGTACTGCGTCGCTGGGTGCTTCTGCATGGCAATGACTTCAGCACCTTTGTGGATAAAAACTGTTTTCAACTGAATGATACTCACCCCAGTATCGCGGTTGCTGAGCTGATGCGGCTATTGGTCGACGAACATCATATGGATTGGGATGGGGCGTGGGCGATTGTCACCAAAGTGATGGCTTACACCAATCACACTCTGCTTCCGGAAGCACTGGAGCGCTGGTCGGTACCGATGTTTGCCTACTTGTTGCCCCGTCTGTTAGAAGTGATTTATGAAATTAATGCCCGCTTTATGAAGCAGATTGCCCAACGCTGGCCGGGCGATACAGCGCGCCAGCAGCGGATGTCGATTATCGAAGAGGGGCCTTGCCAGATGATACGCATGGCAAACCTGGCGATTGTTGGTAGCTTCTCGGTGAATGGGGTTGCTGAATTGCACTCCAAACTGTTGGTTGAAGGTCTGTTTAAAGATTTCAATGAGATGTGGCCAGAGAAATTTAATAACAAGACTAACGGTGTTACCCAGCGCCGCTGGTTGGCGATGTGCAACCCCGGTCTGAACAAATTGATCACTCAGACCATTGGTAGTGGCTGGATTACCGAGTTGGAGCAACTGCGCAAGTTGATTCCCTATGCGGCTAAAACACAATTTCGCAAGCAGTGGGCCGATGTAAAACTGGCCAACAAACAGCGCCTTGCCGCACTGGTGGAGAGAGAGTGTGGAGTGAAATTTGATACCTCGGCACTGTTTGATGTGCAGGTGAAGCGTATTCATGAGTACAAACGCCAGTTGTTGAATATCCTGCATGTGATTCACCTTTATGATCGCATCAAACGGGGGGATACCCAAAACTGGACCAAACGCTGTGTGCTGATCGGTGGCAAGGCGGCCCCGGGTTATGCGATGGCAAAGTCGATTATCAAGCTGGTTGGTAATGTGGCTGAAGTGGTTAACAACGACCCGGATGTGGGTGATCTGTTGAAAGTGGTCTTCTTCCCGAATTATCGTGTTTCGGCGATGGAGGTAATTGCCCCAGGCTCTGACCTATCGGAGCAGATCTCTACCGCCGGTAAAGAGGCTTCTGGTACTGGCAACATGAAGTTCATGATGAATGGTGCGGTGACTATCGGTACGCTGGATGGAGCCAATATCGAGATCCGGGAAGAGGTGGGGGATGATAACTTCTTCCTGTTCGGTTTGACGGCACCAGAGGTTGATGCGTTGCGCCGCGATTACCGCCCCTGGGATTATATCAATCACGATGCCGATTTCAGCGCCGTCATGAGCCTGCTGCAAAGTGGTCACTTCTGTCAGTTTGAGGCGGGTATATTTGATGACATCATCAATAGTATTACCAACCCCCACGATCCTTGGCTGACCGCCGCAGATTTTCGCAGTTTCGTGGATGCGCAGACGCAGGCCGCTGCCGCCTACCGTGATCAAAAACGTTGGGTACGGATGAGTATTTTAAATACAGCCACCAGTGGTAAATTTTCCACTGACCGTACTATGCGTGATTACAATGAAGAGATCTGGAAGCTTGAAGCGGTAAAACCGGCTGTGGTGGGCTAAGGTTTTTTTAGTTCCTCAACAAACCGAGATCATCCGAGGCCAGTACCAGGGCACGAAGCCCTTCCCGGGTGCCGCTGTCCCAGGTGTCTAGTGGATTGAAATCGTCTGTTAGAACAATCGGCGTACGCTGGGGCGGGGCGATCGGTTTCGGTGAAAGAATACTGTTGATTACCCGCTCTCTGATGGGCGGGTAGATACGGGAACCAGCGAATACTTCGTTGTTCAACTCTCTTTTTGCCCCGTTATAGGCCACCACGATGACATTGGAGATGTTGTTTTCATTCTCCTTGTGAATGGGGTAATACGCCACATGCTTAAACAATGGGCGCAATGTTTTGAGAATGGAGTGGATGCCTGCGGTCTCATTTTGGATGTCAGCAATCAGGTTGATGGCAAAAATACCCTCATCACTCAGCGCTTTTTTAACTAGACCAAACGCTTCGTAACTGAGCAGTAGCGTCGGGGTCAGGTCACCATTGAATACATCCATGATAACGTAGTCATAGCGCTTCTGGTTGGTGGCCAGAAAGTAACGGGCATCATTAACGTAAATCTCTCCACTCACTTTCAGATCAAAAAACTCTTTAGCCACATCGACAATCACTGGATCAATATCAATCGCATCCACACTGACACCTCGCGCCTCGTAGCGCATGGGCACCACGCCCGCACCCAAACCGATAACCAACGCCTGGCTACCATTGGGGTTCAGACCATAGGGGATGAATTCCAGTAGGTAGGAGTACTCATAGAGCGACACCCGGTTAACCATGTCAAAGCCCCCCTGGGTGAAGCCATCAATTAGCAGGTCTCTGACATGCTGATCTCCATAGGTGTAATCAATTACCTTGGTGAGTCCATAATAGCTGCTGAGATTAGCAATCTCCTGAACTCGTGTACCATCCGCTAATACCATATCGACGGGTTTATAGGTCGGCCAGAAAATAACCGGTAACAGCATCAGCAGCAGCATGAGGTAGCGCTTGCGAAACACCACAAAGTAGATGACAGAAATGCCGATCAATACCGCAGCAGTGAGCATGAACACACTGTCTACGCGAAAGTAAGAGATCAGAAAAAAGCCGGTTGCGGTGGTGCCCACCATGCTGCCCAGTGTCGACAGGGCATAAAAGCGCCCCACGGTACGTCCAATGAGGTGAAACTCTTTGGTGGCTATTTTAATCAGGTAGGGGGAGACACAGCCCAATACAAACAGGGGTGGTCCAAATAGAAGGAAGGTGCTAGCAAAAGCGCCCCAGCGTAACCCCAGCGGTATGCACAATTCAATAACGGCTGTTTTGATGAAGGGGATCAGCATGACCAGCAGGCCGCTGACCAGGACAATGCCGTAAAGGTTGTCAGGGTGTTCACGTTTATCTGCCCAGTAACCGGCTATCCAGTATCCCAGTGCCAGACTTAACAGCGCCACTGCAATCAGTGAAGTCCAGACAAACAGGCCCACACCAAAAAAGGGGCCGATGATCCGTGAACCCATCACTTCCACTACCATGACAAAGCCACCACATAACACGGCGGTCAGCATTAAATACCTTAAAAACCAAGGGGAATGGATGTTGTTATTATCATCATTCATGGTGTTTCTTATACTCCGATAGTCAGTCCGCCCATGATATACCGCTGAGCGGATGCTTGACAGTATGCTGGAACGACTTTTTAACAATTTTTCAGATTAGGGATGTAGAAGAAGTTAAAGTACCGTTATTACGCCGAATTTTTGTTCACCCTATCTAGGCCGGTATTGGGCGCATAGTGAGCTACGCAACGAATACCGGCCTAGATAGGGTGGGCGAAAAGACAAGTAAGAGCGGTATTTTAATAAATTCTACATCCCTTAGGCTCAATAGAGTAGCCCGTAGTTGGCGATGCCGCCTACGTGGGTAAACAGCCAGAGGGGAATGAAGATGCGCCCCATTCGTCGGTGTTTCTGGTTGATACGCCGTGCGAGCGGGGATTCCCCCTTATGAAATCGTGCCCAGAGCATCAGTGTGCTGCCCACTAATGGAATCAGGGCGATTGAGCCGTGGATGATAAGCCAGGTGAGCATGAGCGGGTCGGGCAGTTGGGGCATCTCACCAGGGATCAGGTAGCGAAGCAGGTAGCTGATAACAAAGGTCCAAGAGCCGACAACCATCAAAATCATGATGATACGGTGGCGCTGGGTGCGGGAATTGA
The DNA here is from genome assembly GCA_022712945.1 of Gammaproteobacteria bacterium. GTDB lineage: Bacteria > Pseudomonadota > Gammaproteobacteria > RBG-16-57-12 > RBG-16-57-12 > JAFLJP01. The sequence goes on from JAFLJP010000057.1 coordinate 47,031, forward strand.
CCGCATCACGCCAGGCCAGTAGCAGCAGCCCGATGGCCAGGATGCTCCAGAGAAGGCCGAAATTTACTGAGAGTTGAGTGAAAGTCACGTTGCTGATGATCCTCTGTTGTCACATGGTTTGAGAGTGTGGTTGGTCTAATGAATCACTGTTGACCATTCAGAAAGGGGTTGAACTGCCGTTCGTGGCCAAATGTCGAGCAGGGGCCGTGGCCAGGCACAAAGGTGACATCATCCCCCAGCGGCAGCAGTTTTTGGGTGATGCTCTTAATCAGGGTGTTGTGGTCGCCCTTGGGAAAGTCGCTTCGGCCAACCGAGCCTTGAAACAACACATCACCCACAAAGGCGAGCTGATCGCCGGGGTGGTAGAAGACAAGGTGTCCTGGGGTGTGCCCTGGGCAGTGCAACACCTGAAGCTGCTGTTCGCCGATCGCTACACTCATTCCCTCTTCAAGCCACTGGTCGGGCTGAAAAACGGTGATTGGCGGAAAGCCGAACATCTCCGCCTGTTGTGGCAAGGCTTGCAGCCAGAACAGGTCTGACTTATGTGGGCCAATGATTGGTATACCCAGCTGTTTTGCAAGCGCTTCGGCACCACCCACATGGTCCAAGTGGCCGTGGGTGAGCAGCAGTTTATCGGGGATCACTTGCTCTTCTTCAACGGCAGCAAGTAGTTGCTCAATATTACCGCCGGGATCAATTAATGCTGCTTTTTTACTCTGTTCACACCAGACCAAAGAGCAGTTTTGCTGGTAAGAGGTGACAGGGATTATTCGATATTTCATAACGGTTTGTTAACTCTTTGAGCCTAAAGGAAGCTCTGAATAAGCGGGGTTAGAATTAGGCTGAGCGGGAATTGTTCTCATTTGTTTCGAAATGCGCAGTAATAGTCGCTCTATTGGAGCAATTTTCGGGACAAATGAGGGCGATTTCAGCCAGTATAAAATAATCATGACTTGTTCAGAGCTTCCTAAAGGGTAATGTTGATCTGCTGTTCGTCATCGTTGATCCACAGCTCACCATCCTGAAGTGTACATTGCAGCGACATAGTACGTTTTACCAATGAGCTGAGATTGTCAACATTGGCTTGGTCTAGATGTTTGATGGTGAGGTTGTCAAAGCGCGCCAGTGTGCTCTGTATCTGTTTCAACCAAGGGGCTGTGGCGCGGGGCTGGTAGGTGTAGATAATCACCTGTTTTGCGCGGTGACAAGCGTGGCGAATGCGCTTCTCATCGGGCTGGCCCAGATCAATCCACAGCAAAATTTCATCAATATCACTCTTTTTCCACAGTGCCGGTTCATCTTGAGATGAAAGCCCTTTGCCGAATTGAAGCGCTGGATCGGCATTAAGGATAAAAGCGAGCAGTCGCACCATCATCCGCTGTTCACTCTCTGATGGGTGACAGGCGATAGTGAGCGGGTGCTGCGCATAGTAGTTGCGATCCATATCAGTGATATTGATATCCGCTTTATAAATAGTCGAGCTGTTGGCCATTCGGCACTTCCTTCAAATAGAGACCTTTGCACGATTCATATTTCCCTTGCTGGAACAAAAACTATTTTCCATGCAAAGCTTTCAAATAGTATAAATGCCAAATTCCCAGTATTTTTCCCCCGGGTTACTTGGGCCGCTCCAGTCATTAGCGATAAGGACCTTTGAGATGTAGCGATTCATGAATCCGTGCCCGACATGAAGAACCGAGCCGCTATCTTTTGCAATGGCTATCAACTTGTTTGCAGCCTGCAGTGCTCTCTCTTTAGTGAATGCCATCGACTCACCATGGGATGAATAGCCACAAAACCACAGTAATCTGAATAGTGCCACCCAAAAGAGTGGTGAGGCATTCGGGGTGCGCCACTCTCCGTAGGGCAGCGCCACCTCTCTGAATAGTGGATCAATGTGGGTGATCTTCACACCCAGCCGTTCAGCCGATGCCACAGAGCGGCACAAATCACTACAGACCACCGCCTTACATGCCTGCGCCATGTTCATGGTCTCGGTTGATGGCTGACTTTTATGGTCAATTCCGGCGGCATTATAGGCATCAATCCACTGATGAAGCTCACTCGCCTTTAATTTTCCCGAGTAGCCGACGCTAGAAGCTCCGTGCCGAAGCAGGGTGATTTCCACTGGTGGCCTAACTTTTTGGCATGGTGGAGTGCAATACCCGTAAAAAAGCCTCAGGATCAAGAAAGCCCTTACCCCATGTCTCATCCAGGTCGACATTGGGCAGCATTGAAATGATCTCCTCAAGTGTCTTACCCTGGTCAATCAAATTCTGCATTCGTTCCTTCACCGTCACTAGCATATTACGGTAGATCAGTAGCGCTTTTTTATCACCTAATGGGCCGTGTCCGGGGATGATTTTTGTATTGTCATCGGTGATCTTGAGAATATGATCCACGGTGTTAATGATGCCCGCTATATTTCCGTTACTGGAGGCATCAATAAAGGGGTACAGGCCGTTAAAGAAGATGTCGCCCATGTGAATGATGTTAGCATCTTTGAAAAAGATGATGCTGTCGCCATCGGTGTGAGCATTGGGCTGGTGGACGACGTGTATCTCTTCATTGTTAAGATGAAAGGTTACTTCGTCATTAAAGGTGATCAGTGGCAGTGCGGCTTTGGGTGATGCCGGTATCTCCATATTGAATGCTGCTATCACGTTGTCTCGGCTCATGCGCTCACGAACATTGTCGTGGGCAACGATAATCACATTCTCTTTAGCCAGATTTTCATTGCCACCGGTGTGGTCAAAATGCCAGTGGGTATTGATAGCGAAGCGGATCGGCTGATCAGACAGCTCGGCTATTGCTGCTTTAATTCTTTCAGTCAATGGTGCGAATTGATCGTCGATAATAAAGACACCATCCTCGCCAACAGAGAGGCCAATATTGCCACCCTCTCCCGTTAACATGTAGATGCCACTGCCAAGTGGGATTGTTTCGATGGTTGTCTCGCTGAACGAGCCATCACTCTTACCGGCAAATGCGCTGTTAAAAACTGAAAAAAGTATCAGGCACAGGCCGAATGCCACACGGTATAAATTGTTCATCTTAATTATCCTTAAGCTTACAAAAAGTTCTTAACACCATCTTAATCAAAGACTTTACGACGTAACGCCTTCTGTTTTCCATGACGTGTTTTGCTATCCATACGTTTGCGCTGTGAGTTGCGGCTGGGCTTGGTAGCACGCCGGGTTTTCTGTATGACAGTGGCACTTTTTATCAGTTCGGTCAATCGTTGCAGTGCCTCTTCCCGGTTTTGCTCCTGGCTGCGGCTGCTCTGCGCCTTGATGACGATGACGCCCTCTTTATTGATGCGCCGATCAGAGAGGGCCAGCAGACGCTCTTTGTAGTATTCGGGGAGTGATGAGGCACGAATATCAAAACGCAGATGAATCGCAGTGGAGACCTTGTTGACATTTTGCCCGCCACTGCCCTGGGCACGAATAGCACTCCATTCGATCTCATGGTTGGGGATCGCCACATTGTTGGAGATGATTAACATCGCGTTATCTTAAGAAAGCTCTGAATAAGTCATGATTATTTTAGGCTGGCTGAAATCGCCCTCATTTATCCCGAAAATTGCACCAATAGAGCGACTATTACTGCACATTTCGAAACAAATGAGAACAATTTCCTCTCAGCCTAAATTTAACCAGACTTATTCAGAGCTTCCTTAACAACGAAAACGTCTGACTGCCTGAATAAATGCACGCGGCTCCCCCGGTTTCTGCTGCGTGGTATAGCGTAGTTGAATGTAGTGATTAAAGAGTGACTTTATCTCTTGGCGCTGTTTGGGTAGTTTGAACATCGCCTGCTGACAGCGCTGTTTTGGCCCGATCCAGGGGGCGTTATCCACTCCGCATTTGGCGAGCTGATGGCAGAGGGTTTGGTAGGCTTGTTGCAGTGGGTCCTGCACTCTCTGCCGTTGGTATAACAGGTAGAGTGATAGCAGCGCTAAAAAGCCCAGTATGATAAGCGTCATAAGGCCCACAAGGGTAGATATGTTCAGCTCACCCATGCCCAACCGTTCAAACAGCTGTTGCTGTTTTTTCTGATTAAAACCGACCACCCACTGATTCCATTGGTGGTTGGCAGCATCCCAACTGCGCAGGGTTTGTAACCAGGCGCGAGCCATCCAGCGGGTATCGGGGTTGAACAGCGCATCGTTACGGGTTTCACTAAAGCGGTACTGATCCTCAAAGGCTTCGATGCGATCGGGTGCGATGGCGCGGGTGGGGTCAACCCGTACCCAACCCTCACCTTGCAACCACACTTCTGCCCATGCGTGAGCATCGGACTGGCGCACCAGCAGGTAGTCACCCAGCTCATTGTATTCACCACCTTGGTAACCGGTCACAACCCGAGCAGGAATCCCGGCCGCCCGCATCAGGGTGACAAATGCAGCAGCGTAGTGCTCACAAAAGCCTTTTTTTGCCTCAAACAGAAACTGGTCGATGGGATCGTCACTCTCCAATCGTGGTGGTGTTCGGGAGTAGTAGAAGGGTTGCTGGCGAAAATAGTCTAGCGCCAGGGAGACCCGCCCCCGGTCACTGGCAGCCTGTTGTCGCCACTGTTGGGCAAGTGCACGGGTTTGCGGATTGCGATGACTGGGCAGCTGAATTGCCCGTTCGTACTCCTGCATCAGCAGTTGATCGTTCCGGTAGTTGAGTGCAGAGCGGGTGGTGTAGCGGTACACCTCATTAACGCTCTGCTCACTCAGTAGCAGGAACTCTCTGCGCAATACGCTGTTATCCGGTTGTTCGGTGATAAGGTCCAGCGCAAACAGCCAGCGTCGGTGGTGTGGTTGCAGGGTCACGGTGTATTCAATCGGCTCACTGAGTGGGGCGACCTCGGGGGCCGCCAGACTATTGAGCAGGTCATTTTTGTTCAGTGCACTCCAGCGGCGGCCATCGGTTTGCCAAAGCACCGGGCCACGCCAGTAGAGCTGCTCGGCAGCGGGTATTTCACCGCTAAAGGTGACACGAAAGGCCACCTTGTCGGAATCGGCCAGATGGCTGATATCACCAATACTCATCTCATCACTAAGGCCGGTTTTACCCGCGCTGCTGCTATTGGGCAGTGCCCACAGCGGCCCCGGTATGCGAGGCACCAGGATAAACAATATCAGCATCAACGGCAGGGCTTGCAGTAGCAGTGTGCTGGCACTTTTGAGGTATCGGCTCCGCTGCATCTCTCTGTTGTCATCGGGGTGGTTGAGCACCAGCAGTGCCGCAGTGAGCAGCACCACCACGGCGAGCAGATAGAGGCCGGATAAAATTGATTGGTCGTAAAGAAAGCCGCTGAGCACTAAAAAATAGCCGAGCAGTATGGTAATGGTGGCATCCCGCAGGGTGCGTAGTTCAAGCAGTTTAAGGCAGAGCATCAGCGTCAGTAGCGTGGTGCCGGCATCCAGACCATTCAGGGTATGGTATTGGAGATAGGTGCCGGATAGCAGCGCTGCCGCCAGCGTTAGCCTGAAAACGGTGTGGGGCAGCGACCACCTGTTCAGTTCGCTGAGCAGTCGCCAGCCCAATATTATCAGGCAGATCGTCACCACCCAGCCGGGCTGTCGCAACAGGTGGGGGATGAGGACCAGTAGCAGCGCACCGAGCAGCCAGATGATTCCGTTGCTCGGAGCCACCTGTTGCTCCTCCCGATAGTGGGCAGGTTTCTGTTTGCGCCACCAGATCATCCGTTTTTCCCGTACAGCGCCAGCGCACTCAGACACCGCTCATAATGTTGTTGACCCTGGCCGACCGGAATCTGCGAACCCGGAATCTCCAAACCATAACGAAGGTGATTCTGTTCCGCCTGCATGACCCAGTAGCACAACTGACTCAATTTACTCTCAACAGGCTGTGCCTCTACCATCTGCCAGTCGAGCTTCAACTCATCTGAACGGTCGCCACCAAATTGCTTGGTCAACAGCCCGCGCTCCCGTGCCAATGCCTTCCAGTTGAGGTGGTGAAGTGAATCACCGGGGTGATAGGGGCGCTGGCCGACAAAATCATCACTGCCACGCCCCCGGTCACCCTCTCCCCCTTGCTGCTGAAAGGGTACATCAGGCAGACGATGCTGGCCGGATGGCTGGGGGTAAACCAGTGCCGATGCCTCAAACTGAAGGTGGCTCCAGGCGTGGAAAAGGCCCAAAGGAAAACGGGTGTAGAGGGTGATCCGCTCCATGGGGTGTCGCCCACGGGTAGTTGTCGGGGCATCGAGATAGATCCATTTGCCTTCTCGGGGTTGCAGGTCGAGCCGCTGCGGCTCTTGTTTTGGCCAGCCTAATTTAATCGCTAGCCGTTGCCGGGGGGATGGATTGTAGAGATGAACGGGAAACTTGAGCGGCTCGCCAGCAAAGACCGCTTGTGGGGTGCCACTCCGTAGCTGCAACCCCTGTAGATTTCGAAAACAGTGCAAAATGGAGATGATAACCACACTGGTGAGCAAAAAGACCAGAAGGTAGGCGAGGCTGTTGTTGTAATTAACGGCAGCTAAAAACATCGCCAGCAGAATCATGCCAAAGCTGACTCCGGTCTGGGTGGGGAGAATATAGATACGCCGCTGGGTCAGAGTAATGGTGCCGGACTCCGGCCCCTCGCCGGTAAAAAAACGGGCCAGATTGAGACGGGCTGAAAGCGACATCAGGGAATGGCAACCTCGTGGAACAGCTTGAGCAGCGCCTCCCCACCGTAGTGCTCACCCGACTGCGGATTGGCCAGGCGGTGGCCTGCAACGTAGGGGAGTGTCTGTTGCAAATCCTCGGGTAGCAGATAATCACGCCCCTCAATAAAAGCCCACGCCTTGGCCGCCTGTAGCAGTCCCAGCCCCGAACGCGGTGACAAGCCACTGGCGAAGTGGGGAGCCTCGCGGCTGAAACCGAGCAGCGCCTGAAGGTAGTCGAGCAGTGCCTCGGAACACTGCACCTCACTCACCTGCTGCTGTAGGGTCAACAACTGCGCCGTGGTGATCACCGCAGAGAGTGTATTGAGGCGCTCACGACCACTGTTACCCGCCAGCAGTTGCCGTTCGGCAGCGGCATTCGGATAACCCAATTGAATACACATCAAAAAACGATCCAGCTGTGACTCGGGTAGTGGAAAAGTACCAATCTGAAATGAGGGGTTCTGGGTGGCGATAACGAAAAAAGGATTGGGCAGCGGGCGTGTCTTACCCTCAATGCTCACCTGTTGCTCCTCCATCGCCTCCAGTAGTGCGCTCTGGGTTTTGGGTGTGGCGCGGTTAACCTCATCCGCCAGCAGCAGCTGCGAAAAAATCGGCCCCGGATGAAAATGAAACTCGCCACTCTCCCGTTCATAAACCGCACTGCCAAGAATGTCAGCGGGTAATAGATCACTGGTAAATTGAATGCGGCTGTACTTCAAGCCAAGCGTAGTCGCCAGCGCGTGGGAAAGGGTGGTTTTACCCACCCCAGGAATATCCTCAATCAGCAGATGCCCCCGAGCTAACAGGCAGGAGAGCGCCAGCTTAAGAGGAACCTCTTTGCCAAGAATAACCGTATTAAGCTGCTGTAAGATGGAGCGAATCGTGGTTTGCATGGTTGATACCTGAGTTATTGCCATGTGATCGGCTGATCATTCCATAGTTTTAGTCAGGGCGGGGCACCAAACTTAATAGCCACCAGATTTGGCTGGTGGTGGTTGAGCGCATTGGTGTCACAGGGGAATTTATGGGGAAGTCCCGTACCCGTGATTACGGGTGGCTGAATAAATATTTCCTGTGGAATCAAGAGGCAAGTGAGATTGTACATAATTTATGAATGATCCGGGCTAAATGTGTGACGCTTGATCTAAAACTTCAGATGCCCACTGATTAATGCTCTTTCCACGTATTTGAGCAGCGGTTGCAACAGCCGCGTGCACATCAGGAGGTACCCTCAGCATCAGCTTGCCAGAATAGGTTTTTTGTGCCGCTCTACCCGTCTCTTCGCTAATCGAAATATAGTTATCAACAGACTCATGGAAAGCGCTCTCTAGCTCATCGACGGTGGTGCCATGAAAACCGACAATATCTTTAATGCCTGCCAAATGGCCAACAAAAATACGGTCATCTTCATCGTATTCATAATGTGATACCAGCCTGTTCCAGGAATTTTCGAGCATCTTTAACTCGGTAGCGTACTGCTTCTTTATCAGGGTGAGGTCGATGGAAATCGACTCGAATATCATTCAAAACAAAACTAACAGCAGAACCCGCCCTCTCCGTGCGAATGGCTCCCAAAGAGAGGAACAACGCCTCTATTTTACGCGATTCGATATTCCCATTAACAGGGTCATCAAATATCGCTTTGAGCGTCTTTCTGATTTTACTGTTCATGCCCTTAATGATAGCTGTTTTTGATGCCACAGTAAGCTAAAAGTGATATCAATAATTAAAATGCAAAAAGGACTCAAATATTACATTGACTCTTTGTCTTTTTGGTTGGCCCAGTTAAGTTTTTATCGGGTGCTGTGTTGTAATATTTGACCCTTGAAACTCTAATGAATGCCCCCCCCAAAAACGAGCGTCAAAAAGCGATTCAATTTGGGGAGGGCAACTACTCTGACACAGAGAGTACACACCAAGTACCAGCAAAAGCCGGTTCTATTGAAAATAAGGCTACACCACCTTCCCAATCGCATCGATTTCTGGCAAAGTAGAGGCCGATTTTAAATGATGGAGAGTCAACGTGGCAAAAGCGAGTGCGCGACATATTTTGGTAAATGGCGAAGAGCAGTGTAATGATTTAAAGGCACAGATTACAGCGGGGGCTGATTTTGCTGAGTTGGCAAAGCAGCATTCGGGGTGTCCTTCAGGGCGTGATGGCGGGAGCCTGGGTGAGTTTGGCCCCGGTATGATGGTGCCTGAGTTTGATCAAGTGGTTTTCAGTGCGCCGATTGGTGAGGTGCAGGGGCCGGTAAAGACTCAGTTTGGTTACCATTTGCTGGAAGTAACTGAGCGCACTGATTAGATCGTCTGCTGAATTGAACAGAATCAGGCCCGCAAGGTTTAACCTTGCGGGCCTTTTTTATTCGTCAAAACGATGCGTTTTAGTGAAAGGCTTTAGGGTGGGGGGAAAGACAAGTAAGAGCGGTATGCTTTTCGGGGGTATCCATAGTGGTTGAGTGGCTGTTTCTGGTTTAGAACGGCCAAACGATGGGGATGATGGTCAGTGCCATCGCGGCCAATATCACGGTAATCGGCAGGCCGAAGCGGAGGTAGTCGGAAAAGTGATAGCCGCCGGGGCCGTAGACCATGAGGTTGGTTTGATAGCCGATGGGGGTGGCGAAGCTACAGGATGCGGCGAACATGATCGAGATAATAAAGGGCATCATGCTGACATCCAGCTGTTGTGAGGTCATCAGTGCAATCGGGAACATCAACACGGCGGCGGCGTTGTTGGTGATCAGCTCGGTGCAGAGCACGGTCATCAGGTAGATGAGTATGAGTGCCAGCATTGGTTCTGCCCCGGCGGTTGCTACCAATTGGTGGGCGATGGCGCTGGCAGCACCACTTTTGGTGAGTGCCGCGCCAATGCCGATGGATGCGGCAATGACGATCAGCACTTGCCAGTCGACACTGCGTCGGGCGCTGCTGCTGCTGATGCAGCGTGTCAGAATCATCACCCCGGCTGCCAGAAAAGCGGCTTTGAACATGGTGAGCCAGCCGAGGGTAACAGCGCCGATCATAGCAACCATAATCGTCATCGCCAGGGCGGCTTTGTCGTGGTTGGGGCGCTTGGAACCGGCAACGGTACTGACCAGAAAGAAGTCACGTGAGTTCTTTTGTTGTTCGAGAAAGCTGGGGGAGGCTTCCAGCAGTAGGGTGTCGCCTGCGGAGAGATTGATGTCTCCAATTTTTTGATTCAAATGCTCACCATTACGGGCGACCGCAATGACGGCGGCATTGTAGTGGGCACGGAATTTTCCATCACGAATGGTTTTTCCCAGTAGTGGGCAGCTGTTGGAGACCACCACTTCTACCATGGTGCGGATATGGCGTGGTGAGTTGAGTTCTTCATGCTGTTCTGACGGGGGTTGCAGGCCACGAATTTTTTGCAGATCAACCACCGATTCGGTGACCCCGGCAAACACGAGAATATCATTGGCCAGTAGTTTGGTGCGTGGTGAGACGGCGGGTATTAGGTTGCCATCCCGCTCGATGGCGGAGAGAAACAGGCCGGGGAGTTGACGCAATCCGGCTTGTTCGATGTTTTTGCCAGCCAGTGGGCCGTTGGGTTCTATCTCCATTTCAATGGTGTATTGGCGCATGTTGTCGAATTGACTGATGGCGGGAATGCGTTCTTTGAGTAACCACTTGCTGGTGATCAGGGTATAGGCCAGGACGATCAATGCGGCGGGCAGGCCAAGGTAGGCCAGCTCCCACATGCCAAGCCCGCCTGAGCCACTCTCTTCAATATAGAGACCATTGATAATCAGGTTGGTGCTGGTGCCAATGAGGGTCATGGTGCCGCCGACAATCGCCGCATAGCTGAGTGGCATCATCAATTTTGAGACCGATATTTGCTGGCGTTTGGCCCACTCATTGACGGCGGGGATCAACATCGCTACCACTGGGGTGTTGTTGAGCAAGGCGCTCATGGCCATCACTGGGGCCATCAGTCGAAACTGAGCCCACATAATATTTTTAGGGCGTCCCAGCATACTCTGGCTGAGCCAACTGATGGCACCGGTATCTTTTAGCCCGGCGGCGATGATGAACAGCAGTGCAACGGTGGCCATCCCTTCGTTGGCCATGCCCGCCAGCGCCTCTTGTGGTGTGAGAATGCCGACTAGCAGCAAAATCATCAGGCCGCCGACAATCACCACATCGGCTGCCACTTTGCTCAATAACAAGGCGCTGAAACAGCTGCCGATAACCGCTAGGGTAAACCACGCTTCCCAACCCATGAATGATGCCTATTCCTTCGTTGATCTATTTGACGGATTCTACTGATAAAACAGGGGTGTCGCTACTCTCCAGCCCATTTTATTCGTGTAGCAGTCGCTGCACCTGGTGTGGATCGTTGAGGGTGCGGATGTTATCGAACAGCCGTTGGGCTTCGTGGTAGTGGCTTTTTAGATAGCGAAGCCACTGTTTAAGGCGTGAAACAATGTGGCAGTCGGCCACCCCGGCAGTGATACCGTCAAGCAACATGGTCTCAATCAGTGGAATAACGCAAGCCCAGGTTACGCTGCTGTGGCTGGCTCCCATTTGAAACTGGCGGATCTGTTGCACCAGGCCTGGGTTGATGATCACCCCTCGACCGATCATCACATCATCACAGCCGCTGATTTCTCGGCAGCGCAGGTAATCATCCAGCGAGTTGATATCCCCATTGGCGACCACTGGAATGGTCAGTGATGCGCGGATACGGGCGATCCACTGCCAGTCGGCAGGTGGGCGATAACCCTCTTTTTTGGTGCGTCCGTGTACCACGATGCTATCGGCCCCGCCCGCTTCAACCGCGTGGGCGTTCTCTAGCGTGAGGGAGGTGTCGTCATAACCGAGGCGGATTTTTGCGCTGAAGGGGATATTGTCGGGAACAACCTCACGCACCGCCGCCACAATCTGCTGAACCCGCTTTGGCTCTTTGAGCAAAACAGCCCCGCCTGCTTTGCGGTTGACGAATTTGGAGGGACAGCCGAAGTTAATGTCGATGCCTTTCGCACCCATCTCGATAGCTCGTTGTGCATTGATGGCGACAATTTCTGGCACGCCACCGAGTAACTGTATGGTGACGGGTGTGCCTGCCGGGGTGCATCCGTCATTGAGTAGCTCCGGGCAGGTGCGACGAAAGACGCGGCGCGGCAACAGCCGATCGGTGACACGGATAAATTCGCTGACACAGAGATCAAGCCCTCCGATATCGGTCAAAAACCGGCGCATCTGCTGGTCGACTACGCCTTGCATTGGGGCGAGCAGGATCTTCATGCACTCAATTCAACTACACCGTCGCAGATCTGCAACGTTGATTCACCATTAAGTACCGAGAGCAGTGGTTTGCCCAGTAACTCACCACGCCACCCTTGCAGCAGCGCTTGTTCATGATCGCCCATCACCAGGGCCTCAATCTCTTTGCGGTTCGCAAGTGATGCCATGGCAATACGGCTTTTTGCCGCTACCATCCGCACCACAGACATCAGTAGATCCGCCTGCGCCTCTTGGTCGACGGTCGGCGCACGTTTTCTGGGGAAGGAGGGGCACGCCTCTTTTTCCACCGCCTTCCCCTTGGCAACCAGTGCCAACAGCTGATCACCATGGTGACTAACCGTGCGTTCATTGAGCCCCCGAATACGGGCCAGGCGTGTCACATCCGCTGGCCCATGGCGAGCCACATCCAGCATCACCTCATCGGCCAAAATCCACTTGCGTGGTCTGTTTTTTTCACGGGCTGTCTGCTCTCGCCAGGCGGCTACTTCACGTAAAATGGCCAACTGGGGTGGTTTGAGTCGATTGGCACCCCGCACTCGCTGCCAGAATTGATGGTCATCTTTCTGATAACGAGAGTCATCCGCTAGGGCGGCAAAGTCGTTTTCTAGCCAGCTGCTGCGCCCCAGTGAGTCCAGTTCATCCACCAGGCGATGGTAGAGCGGCAATAGATAGCGCACGTCATCGGCGGCGTATTCCAGCTGAGCGTCATCCAGTGGGCGCAGTGTCCAGTCGGTGCGACTGTGTGATTTGTCCAACTCAACTTCCAATACTGCTTGTACTAAATTACCGTAACCAATCTGACTTCCATGCCCCAGCAACGCGGCGGCAATTTGGGTGTCAAACAGTGGCTTCGGTAATTTCCCGTAGGCATCAAAGAAGAGCTCCAGGTCTTGGCCTGCGGCGTGAAATACTTTGATGATTTGTTCATCGTAAAGCAGTTCCATTAGGGGGCTGAGATCTTCAATTGCTAGCGGGTCGACACAGGCAATCACATCCTCAGTGGCCAGTTGCAGCAAGCAGAACTGCGAGTAGTAGTGCTTTTCGCGCATAAACTCGGTGTCTAATGCCACCACCGAAGCCCCTTTGAGCTGCTGGCATAATTGCTGAAGTGATTCTGCGCTATCTATATAGTGTGCCTGCATGGCAAGGTTATCCTCTCTGTTTCGGTTAATTCGCACACTGCTAGTACAGCAACCACTTTATATTGGCGGAATGCCACAGGGTCGCCCGAAGAGTTGCTCTGTCTGCTTCCATGGCGGCGTTGTGCTTCTTGTGAAGGGAACAACCATTACCTGCAAAGCACGCCTTGCCACGAAAACAGACAGAACAACGGATCCGTCAATATAAAGTGGTTGATGTACTAGTTTCAGTTAGCTACTTTTCTAGGAGCCTGTCCGAGAATAGAGGTCGTAGCGAGAGAGTGTGATTTTTAGTTCATTTTTTCGACAATTTGAGACGAATGGTTGTTCCCTTTAACGAAAATTGGCGGGAAAATGAGCAAAAAACACGCTTTCGCAGTAGACCTATCTATTTTCGGACAGGCTCCTAGGTTACTATGACGCCATTATAACAGAGGCCGTGGTTGTTAATTTCCTGTATGAACCCATTATTTAAAGCCTTTCTCGACCTGTGTCTGTTTCGGAGTGGCCCCCAGGACCTACCCACCTCAATCTGGCTGCGTAACGCTACTCTGGTGGGCTATTTTTTAGTCTCTGCTGCACTCTCCATGTCGATAGCGCCCGAGCTCAACTCTCTACTGGCGGCACTGCTGGACACTTTTTTCCTTGCGCTGCTGGTTGTCGGCTCTCTGTGGTTGGTGAGTAAGCGTGAGCGGATTAACCAGACGTTGGCCGCCATCTATGGTAGCGGAGTTCTGTTTAATCTTGCGATTGCGCCATTGGCGATTATTTATCTCTCAATGGACAAACAGGCCGGGCCGTTACTCGCCACCGGAATTACAGCCCTTGGCCTGTGGAACCTTGCGGTACTCGGTAATATTTTACGTTACGCCCTTAACTTGCCACTGATCGCCGGTATGGCCATCGCTATCACGTATCTAGCTCTTTCATCGCTACTTGTGCGTTAAATAGGACAGATTATGCATATTCACATACTCGGCATCTGCGGAACCTTCATGGGTGGTATCGCCCAGCTAGCACGGCAGATGGGTTACACCGTCAGCGGTTCTGATACCAACGTTTACCCGCCGATGAGTACTCAGCTTGAACAGGCGGGCATTCAGATTAAAGAGGGCTTTCACCCTACTCACTTAGAGCCAGAGCCAGATCTGGTGGTGATTGGCAATGCGATGTCCAGAGGGAATTCATTAGTCGAGCTGGTACTTAACCGTGGCATGCGCTACTGCTCTGGCCCCGCTTTTTTAGCGGAGTATATTCTGCCCCAGCGCTGGGTGATTGGTGTATCAGGCACCCACGGAAAAACCACCACCAGCGCCATGGTTGCCTGGATTCTGGAGCATGCGGGTTTTAATCCGGGCTTTCTTATCGGTGGTGTGCCGAACAATTTTGATCTCTCTGCCCGCCTGGGCTCAGCACCTTTTTTTGTGGTTGAGGCCGATGAATATGATACCGCTTTTTTTGATAAGCGCTCCAAGTTTGTCCACTATCAACCTCGCACTCTGGTGATCAATAATCTGGAGTTTGACCATGCCGATATCTTTGCCAACCTGGATGAGATCAAGCGCCAGTTCCACCACTTGATCCGTACCGTGCCCAGTAACGGGCGCATTATTTTCCCTGATAATGAGCAAGAGATTCACCAGATGCTCAAAATAGGCTGCTGGACGCCACAGGAGCTGATCGCTTCTCCCGCAGGCTGGGAGGCACGCAACCAGACAGCGGATGGATCGGCCTTTGATGTCTATTTTGAAGAGAAGCTGGTGGGTCACCTGAGCTGGCCACTGATTGGCCAACACAATGTGTTCAACGCCTTGGCCGCTATTGCCGCAGCACGCCATGCGGGGATTCGCAGTGCCGATGCGGTGGCTGCTCTGTGTGAGTTTAGCGGTGTTAAGCGCCGTCTTGAGCTGCGCGGGGTGGTTAACAATATCTCGATTTATGATGATTTTGCTCACCACCCCACGGCGATTGCCACCACACTGGATGGATTGCGACAACGGGTAGGCCCACAGGCGCGTATTATTGCGGTGATGGAGCCGCGATCCAACACTATGCGGATGGGGGTGCATAAAGAGAGCTTGGCCAATAGCCTGCGGGAGGCTAATCAGGTTTTAATTTTACAATCCAAAGCGATCGACTGGTGTGTGGATGAGATGATTGCCCAGCTCGCAGGGGAGGGAACGGTATTTGACCAAGTCTCCTCAATCATTGAACACTTACACCAGCACGCCCAGGCGGGTGATCATATTCTGATGATGAGCAATGGGGGGTTCGGTGATATTCATACCCGGCTGTTGGAGGCGCTGGGGAGCGATGAAAAACCAGAATAAATAAAAAGGATTGAAAGGTTCAGGTCGATGATCTACGAACCCAATGGCCTGTCGAATCGATCACAACAATAAAAGAGAAAAAACCGGACAATGAAGCCAGAGTATTTGCAACATGCATTCAGAGTAGCGCGGATGATAAAAGCAGTGGAGTCCACCCCCATGAGTATCGGTTTCTAATTAAATGCCCCGCATCTACCTCTTGATCATATTACTGCTGAGCAGCACGCCGATCTATGCACTGGAAAGCTATCTCGATATGGAGGGCTTTGTTTATACCGGGCCGGTTCCCTACAGTGAATTTGTCAGTGACTGGTCATCTGGTTTTCAAAAAAATAACAACGTGATTGGCTATTCATGGTTAGAGGCGGGTGTCCACAACCAACGCTGGGGGCTTGCCATTGTGCAGCAGCAATATATGCAGATGGAGCTCTCTGATGATGCCGCTGAATTTTATTACCTCACACAAAACAGACTGCCGCTTGACGCGGGCAGACAGTACCAGATTGACTACCGGGTGGATGCTTATACAACCGAAGGGGTTCGTCTGTTTCACCGGACAAATCCTTTTCAGAACCTGTCATTGCAGATAGGTGCGCATATCATGAAGGGTAGCGAGTTACAGTCGGGATATACCAAAGGTAATATTACTGCCAGCAGTCGCAGTGACTACGATTTTGATAACCTGCAAGTTGACTATCACTACTCTGAAGATAGATTATTCAATGGGGTGGTTGAATCGATAACGGGAGAAGGTATCGCGCTTGATCTAACGGCCCATTGGGCGATCAGCCGTAATAACCAACTCTCACTCCAGGTTCGAAATCTGGGTGGCTACATCAAGTGGAAAGATAACCCCCGCAGCAGCGGCACCATCGAATCGAGCGATAAAGAGTACGATGATAATGGCTATACCACGGTTAATTCAACACTGAATGGCATCACACAAACTGAAAACTATCGCCAGCAGTTGCCACTGTTGTGGCAGAGTGAATTTGAGCACCACTACAGTTCACGTGGTCGATTACATGCTCAACTAATGGGCAGTGAGGTACAGAGCTTCTATCGTGTCGGCATGAGTTATCGGGTGTTTGGCAAGCAGAGTCTGACGCTTCTCTACACACTCAACACCCAATCCTTCAGCTTCGGTTACCAAAATGAGTGGTTGAGCCTGCAGATGCAGTTTGATGCAACAAAGCCCAATGAGAGCCACACGCTGGGCCTGTGGTTACAGGCCAACTACGGTTTTTAAGGGCGAGGCTTTATCCCCAAAAATTGCCCAATAGCTTGCTATTACTCTTATTTTTTCCCTCCCCATCTGTCTTATACAAGGCTCTTCCAAAGAGTAAAAAGCGTGTACTCAACGCTGAACTCGACTATATTCATTCAGCGATGAATAGAGATGGTTCACTTAATCAATGGTAAATAACAGCAATCAGAGTATATCCCTCGCCATAACGGGTGCCTCCGGCGTACTGTATGGCTTGCGTCTGCTGGAGTGCCTGATCCAGGCGGGTGAGCCGGTCTTGTTAATGATTTCCCAAGCAGCACAGGTGGTTATTGCCACCGAAACAGATCTTAAACTCACCTCTCGCCCGGCAGAGATTCAACAACAGCTGGGTGCCCGTTATGGTGCCAAAGAGGGGCAGCTTCAGGTGTTTGGGAAAACGCAGTGGATGGCATCCGTTGCCAGCGGATCGAATGCGCCACGGGCGATGGTGGTCTGCCCTTGCTCTACTGGCACTCTCTCCGCTATTGCCACCGGTGCCAGTAATAATCTGATTGAACGGGCGGCTGATGTGATGCTCAAAGAGCAGAAGAAGCTGATTTTGGTTGTGCGAGAGATGCCACTCTCTGCCATCCATTTAGAGAATATGCTAAAGCTATCACGTCTGGGGTGTGTGATTATGCCAGCCAGTCCGGGCTTTTATCACCGGCCAACTGAAATCAATGGCTTGATTGACTTTGTGGTTGCTCGCATACTGGATCAACTGCATATTCAACAAAAACTGATGCCCCGCTGGAGTGATTCATAATCCTGGATTCCCCAGTTGACCGCTTCATTTTGGTGCCAATGAGTTAAATATGGAAATAATAGACTTTGATTTATCTATTCACCTAGTGGATAAGTTACGCTACGGTGCGAATTGCACGCTTGCGAGGGCGCATGGCCGCGTTACAACGCCTTGGAATAGAACCGGCTATTCCGCGTTGTTGTGCCTTGCCCTGCACCCCCGCAAACGCACACTTCGCTCCGTCCAACTGAGGATTCCAGGATAATGGATAAATTACGCATACCACTTTTTCCACTTCACTCGGTACTCTTCCCTGGCGGCGCTCTGCCACTGCGTGTTTTTGAAAGCCGTTACCTTGATATGATCAGCCAGTGCATGCGTAGCCAAAGTGGCTTCGGTATCTGCCTGATTAGCGATGGTTCGGAAGTGGGTGATGCGGCGACCCCCTTCAACGTGGGTACTCTGGTTGAAATCAGCTATTTTCAGCAGCTTAAAGATGGCTGTCTTGGCATCACCGCTCGGGGTAAACAGCGTTTTCGTATTCTCTCCAGTGAAGTGCAGCCCAATCAACTGACCCTGGCCGATATTGAGCTGTTACCTTTCATCGACGAGCTTGCACTGCCCGAGGAGTTCAGCGATTTTTGCGGCATACTCAGTAATATATTTGAGGAGCTGGGGCACCCCTACACCAGCCTGCCAAAGAGTTATCACAGTGCCACCTGGGTGAGTGCAAGATTGGCAGAGCTACTGCCGATCGGCCTGCAAGAGAAGCAGACCATGCTGGAGATGGATGATCCGATTCAGCGCCTGATCCGGATTCGTGAGATTATTGAAGATAAATAACAGTCTGCTACAGGGTATCCAAAACCATACAGATGGTCACCACAACGGCCGCCACACTCAGTAGTAGTACCGCCCCTGCGGCACAATCCTTCGCCACCTTGATGCTGGGATGAATCTCCGGGTGCAGGTGGTCAATCATCCGTTCCAGTGCCGTATTGAACAGCTCTGCCGCAAGAATTAGTGCGCCCATCATTATCATCACCCCCCACCACAACAGCGTTGGCTGTAACCAAAACATAACCGGCAACATTACAAGTGCCAAAATAAGCTGGCTACGAAAGCTTCGTTCACCTCGCCACGCCGCCACAATACCGGAAAAGGCAAAAGCAAAGCGCTCACTGAATCGGCGGTTTTTCATATCCATCCTCCGGTAGCAAGTCTAGTAAGCAGCGTGTTACCTCCCTCAGTGCCAGAATCAACGGCTTGCGCCCCGTGAAATCACCCCGTTTCAGGCATTCATCCACAGGTTTTTGCTGCAATACCCGCTGCAATAACAGGCTGCATTGTGAGTGGTTCAGTTCTGCTTGGTGATTTACCACTCCCCAGCACGCCAGTGGCCGCAGTGCATGCAGGGTCAGTTCATAGCCACGTTGATGATCAGCAAAGTGGTATAAATCCAGTAAATCTAAACTCTCTAACGGCGGCAGCGGTAGATTCGGCTGTTGTCGCAAGAGCAGCAGTGCTACCTCAACGTCCAAACCGGCCAACGGCTCGGCGAGCTGAGCCAGTAAAAACTGCCGACCTCGCTGTCGTGCTTGCTGGAATAGTAACTCACCGGCACCACTCAATGGCTGTAACACCAGTGTTGCGTGAGCACCACTGCTCGATTCACGTCCGATCCCTAATAATACTGGCTCTAAGCCTTCATGTTGCCAGAAGTGTAAAAGCTCCGTTGTGGCACCAAAACTGGCCCCCAATAGATCCAGCTGGCGTTCACCACACGCTACTTTGACTGCTGACAACAGGTGGTGACCAAACCCTTGACGCTGCAATTGTGGGTGAATCGCAATACGCATCACCCGGCCGCTGTTCAGTTGTGCCCCGGTTGGCAACCCCAGCTGTGCTGTTAACGTTTGTGCTAGCAGATGTCCGGGTGGGCGTCGTCGGCCCTGTTGAATTTTTGTTGCCATTTCAGCATCAAAACCTCCTTCATCAGCAAGCAGCAGCACACCAACGACCTGCGCCCCCATCTTCTGTGGCGTCTGCATCAAATAGAGGGATAAAGCCGGATCATCAAGAAGATGTTGGAGATCAGAAGGAGAGGTGCGGTAGTGGGCGCTCACTAATAGGCCAAACAGTGCCTTCAGCAGTGAGTGGTTTTCCAGCAGCTCTTGTTGGGTAACCAGGCGAACGCAGCACTGCTCAGGGCGAAGAGCTGGCATATCGTCCAGTTTGTCCGCCTCGGCATCCAGGCAGAGGGCACTAAATAGCAGTGCCTCAAGCGGGTCGTTATCCGACCAGCGAATCGGTTGTTTCAGATGTAACGCCTGCCAGCCCGGTGCCGCCTCATCAAGGTGTTGCTGAAAGCGAATCGCAAAGCCACGTCCACTGCCTTCATAGCCGTGAATAGTGGAGGCAAAGACAACTCGACTATAGCGTGCCAACAAAGCCTGCAATATCGCCACCGGGATTGCCGCCGCTTCATCCACCAATAGCAAGTCAGCCTTCTCTTTGGATGCCAGCAGCTGATCGGGAGCAATAAACTGAAGCACCGCTCCCTGCCAGCAGAGAGCACTACCGCTCACCTCAATTGCCAATAGTCGTGCTGCCTGCTCAAAAATCGGGCGAACTGCTTCACGACTTGGTGCGGTGACTAAAACCCGCTTCGCGCCCTGCTGCAATAACTGCGCGGCGGCCAAGCCGAGGGCGCTGCTCTTTCCCCTGCCACGGTCAGAGGTGATTACCAGCGGTCGACGCCGGTGCCCTCGCCGTACATGGTGTATGGCCTCCACGGCCTGTTGTTGATCTTGAGTGAGATAAGGTGGTTGAGGTGGCGCTGTTCTAGCAACCGCAACGGACAATGGTGATAATGACGGCAGCGGGCCCCCTTGGGTGCAAAATATAACCCCTTCGGCAGCGCGTAATTGATGAATAAAGTACGGGATAAACCGCCCGCCATTCGTTACTCGCCGGTGGAGAGAGCAGGGGGCATCAAAAGTGGGCCACTCTGAAAGCGGTGGTGTGAGCAGCAACAACAGGCCGCCACCACAAATTGTCCCCGCCACGGCACCAAAGGCATCAGGGTCAAAACCCGTGTGAGCATCATAAACAAGCAAAGTGCACTCGCTACCCAGCAACCCTCTGGCTTGTGAATTGGTTACCGAATCAATATCACACTGAGGCTCGCCTACCCAGCAATGATTTGTCTCGGCGAATGAGCTGCTAATAGCCAGAGCCACAGAGCGACACCATGCTGCCTCACCCGATAAAACCAGTGTCCGGCGATGATGTTGCTGGCGTGCCTGATCACGTAGTGCTTGGGCAAGTTGAAGATAATCACTCCCGTTCTGTTCGGCTATCATCCCAATACGGCCTTAACCCACCACATCCAGCTCACGCTGGCGAAATTGAACCCCGATTTGCTGCTCCGCAATGTGGCGGCAAGCGTCAATATCGACCCCCTCAAGCCCGTTAATTGCACTCATGCTGACCTCGGGAACGTACGGTTTAACCGCAGCAGAAAAATCAAGCATCGCCTGGAAAGCACCGTCAAGTTTGGGTCGGGTGTGCTGATTGTAAATGGCCTCATTCTGCGCATTCATAGAGATCGATAGCGCATCCACTTTACCGGCCAGCTCGGGTGCCACATCACGAGCATGCACCAAAGAGGCAAGACCATCGGTATTGAGCCGAATCGTCGCTCCTTGCTGTTTTAACTTATCAGCAACGGCCAGCAACACATCAAGGCGCAGAGTCGGCTCGCCTAAGCCACAAAATACAATCTGCTGATAGCGCGAAGGGTTACCCACCGCCGCGAGAATTTCATCAATAGCAGGCTCGCGCCTGATCAGAAGATCATAGCCCTGCACCTCCCAACAGCCGTTAAACTTAGGGCAAAAACCGCAGCGCAAAGTACAATGATAAGTGATATTCAGATAACAGTTACCATGTAGCTCATAAGCCAGTACATCATCTTCGTTATTCTTCGACATCAAGCACCTTGAGTAGGGAGTTCATTAGTCTGTGGAGATAAACACGCCATAAAACAGCCGTTTGATCTTGATGGTACTATTATTGGTGCGTAAAACGCACCCTACGTTTGGGTGATTGGATTTCATGCACCATAAAAGTGGGCTTTAGTGGCGATGCGCTGCTTTGTTTGAAGGTCATTGTCGAGCTGTTTGAGAGCTGAACACTGCTTGGCTTAGGGATGTAGAATTTATTAAAATACCGCTCGGACTTGTCTTTTTTCCCACTCTATCTAGACCGGTATTCGTTCAGAGCTTGATGAAAGATCTGAAGCAGTCAACCAAGCAGCGTTTCCTGAAACTGCCTCAATTCAACTCGATTTCCCCAGCGCTTTTTTAAGTGTGATCATGCGAAACCAACCACCCAGCAGTGCCGGTCGATTATCGATCACCTGTAGTGCAGGGCAGTGGGGCAGTAGCGTTTCAAATACCACATCAAGGCGCGTTGCAATCATGCCAGTTATCGGGCTGAGCAGACGACGCAGTGGGGCAGAGCGGCCTGGGGTGAGGAATTTATCGAGGATGATAATGGTTCCTCCGGGCTTGAGTACTCGCTCGGCCTCTTTTAGCGCCTGTGATGGCTCGGGCACTACCGCCAGGATAAGGTGCATGACCACGTGATCAAACTGCTGCGCTGGAAAGGGGAGCTGCATAACATCCCCTTGATAGAGTTTAATGTTGTCACGTGGGTAATACTGTGCACGTTTGAGCATGGCGCGGGTGAGGTCGATGCCGTGATAGTAAGGGCCGCTTGGTAGCAGGGGAATATCCAAGCCGCTACCAATACCACTGATCAATATGTTTTGTTTTGGTGTAGTCGTCAGCCGTTGCAGGCTGCGCTGGCGCACAGCTGTTGATGCGCGGGCAACCAAAAAGTCATAGATTGGGGCTAGCAGGGTATAGCTTTGTTGAAGTCCCATTTTAGTGTCAATGGAGTTGGTTGGGCTGTGATAGGGTGAAGGGGGTGATCAGGGTTTTAAAGGGTGTCCCGTCTTCACTTATCATCTGGTAGTGGCCTCGCATATAGCCCACGGGTGTCTCCAATACGGTGCCGCTGGTATATTCAAATTGTTCGCCTGGGCGCAGGTAGGGCTGTTTCCCTACCACGCCTTCACCAAAGACCTCCTGTTCGTTACCATCAGCATCGGTAATCACCCAGTGCCGGGTGATTAGCTTGGCTGCGACACGACCATGATTCTGAATGCAGATGGTATAAGAGAAGACAAAATGACCCTCTGTTGGGATGGAGTGCTCACCGATGTAAGCACTCTTTACTTCGACATTGATTTTGTGAGGTGGCTCTTTTGGCATATGATTATCTGTCTGAAAATTATTTAGGAACGAGCGCGGAATAACTTATGCAGTTATGACGCAGAAATTTTTCTCCAGTTCAAACGATCTCAAGAGGCGCATAGCTGGCTTACGTAACGATTGAGATCGTTTGAACTGGGGTGAAAGAGCAAGTCAGAATGTAGGCGTTATTTCGTGATCGTTCCTTAGGGAAACTTTGAGCAAACGGCTCAGAGCTACCCCAATTATAACCGAACACCATCCGAGGGGAAGGGGAGTTAAATGAAAAGTCTCTGGAATGATGCTGAGGCAGCGGAGTATTCATCAGATTTGGGGTTGCGTGTCTATACGTCGAGATTGCTGGGGCGTGATGAGAGTCTGGTGCTGCATGGCGGTGGCAATACCTCGGTAAAAATTTGTGAAACCAACCTGGTAGGGGATCCTCAGGAGATTCTCTATGTCAAAGGATCTGGCTGGGACTTGGTCAGTATCGAAGAAGGTGGTTTTGCACCGGTTCGCATGGATCATCTGCTAAAGCTGGCTATGCTCTCTTCATTGAGCGATGCCGAAATGGTTAATGAGCTAAAAACCCAGTGCACCGTGGCCAGTGCGCCTTCACCATCGGTTGAGACGATTCTTCACGCGACCTTACCTTATAAATATGTGGATCACACCCATGCAGATGCGGTGTTGAGTCTTTGTAATACCCCGGATGGAGAGCAAGCCATCCGTGATATTTATGGTCAGGATACGGTGATTATTCCTTACATTATGCCAGGTTTTGATCTGGCCCGTGTTTGTGCAGAACGTTTTGCGGCGGAGGCGAATGAGAAGACGATCGGTATGGTGTTGATGAATCACGGTGTCTTCTCTTTTGCCGACAATGCCCGTGAGTCGTATGAGCGAATGATTGAGCTGGTGGGGCGTGCCGAGAGTTCTCTCGCCGCTAAAGGGGCGTGGCAGCTTGATGCTGTCAGAGCTGAGCCGATAACAGGCCCAAAGCATCTCGCCCATGCACGGCTGCGGGCAGCGCTCTCCCAGGCGGCGGGTAAGGCTCAGTTGCTGAGCCATCAAGATGATGCGACGAGTGAGGCGTTTTCCCGGCGTAGTGATTTGCAGGCGATTACCCAGCAAGGGCCAGCCACACCGGATCACGTGATTCGAACCAAGCAGCTTCCACTGCTCGGTGATGATGTCGGCAGTTATGTGGCGGCGTACCAGCATTACTTCGATAAACACTCTGCCGGGGCCAAGGCTCCCGTTACGATGTTAAACCCGGCACCCAAGGTGATTATCGATAAAACACTGGGGCTCTGTACCGTTGGAAGCAGCGCCAAAGAGACATCGATCATTGGCGATATCTACCGCCACACTATTTCGATTATTCTAAGAGCCGAAGCGTGGAGTCGCTGGCAGGCACTGCCGAGCAAAGATATTTTTGATATGGAGTATTGGGAGCTGGAGCAGGCTAAATTGAAAAAATCGAGTGTCGTTCTCTCCTTCTGCGGAGAGGTGGCATTGGTGACTGGTGCTGCTTCCGGCATCGGCAAGGCGTGTGTTGATTCGATGTTGTCACGTGGTGCGGCAGTTATCGCTCTGGATATTAATGAAGGTGTAAAAAGTAATTGGGATCGGGCCGATGTTTTGGCGCTGGTTTGCGATGTGACCAAAGAGCAAGCTTTAGCAAATGCTGTGGAGCAGGGGGTGCGATGCTTTGGTGGTCTGGATATATTGGTTGTCAATGCGGGTATTTTTCCCGGCGGTCGTCGTATCAGTGAGTTTGATATGGATGAGTGGCGAAAGGTACAACAGGTCAATATCGATGCCAATATGCAGCTGCTCAAAATAGTTCATCCATTATTAAAGTTGGCTCCCAATGGTGGTCGGGTGGTTGTTATGGCTTCAAAGAATGTGACCGCGCCGGGCCCTGGGGCGAGTGCTTACTCTGCCTCCAAGGCGGCGTTGACGCAGGTTGCACGTATTGCGGCGCTTGAATGGGGTGGTGATAATATTCGTGTCAACACTCTGCATCCGGATTGCGTCTTTGATACCGGCATTTGGACAGATGCGGTGTTGCAGGCGCGAGCGGCTCACTATGGCGTAACGGTTGATCGGTACAAACGTAAAAATATTTTGCAGGTGGAGGTGACAAGCCAGAATGTGGCTGAACTTGTTGCTGAGTGTTGTGGGCCATTGTTTGCCAAAACAACAGGGGCACAAATACCGATCGATGGGGGGAATGACCGGGTTATCTAATCTGATATTTTTTTGTCCGCTTCGCTGTTCTGTTTCAGCGGCGTTAAACAGTTTTCATATTTCCTGAAAGCACATGGATTGTGCTTGTTTTCCTGTCAGTGCCGACCATTGCTGTTGGGGTGAAGTTATTATCTGGCAGCAATCTTGATTTATTGGTTCCGGCGATAGATGGCGGTTTATCTGCGCCTGCAATGACTGCCGTGGTTACCCAAAAATCAGGGTTGCTATGGAACTAAGCAATAGCTATTTTGTCGCTTGCGCATTGATCGAAATATTCCTTCCACCTGAGCCCCCTACTCACTGGATTAAAAACCCACTATAACACTCTGATTTTATCCGTAAATTTATTATTGAAAAGTGACCGAAAACAGGCTTGCTTAGCAGTATGAAATCAAGTAGGCTGCGGTTAACACCCAGTCAGCTCATTCAGCTATCAGCTGAAAGTGTTGGCCCGGAGGAGACTCTGGGTTTGGGAGTAATAAAAAAAGGTCGCAAGTCAGTCCATGGCAGTATTTTGGAGCGATGAAGCGGAATTTTCTAACAAAGTATGGAGGGAGGCCTCGTGTCTGCAATAACAACCGATGATAAGACATACAATTTTGATGTCGTGCGGGCATTCACCATCTGTGCAGTCGTCTACCTAGTAGTCGGTGCAACGGTTGGTGTTTACATCGCATCAGAACTGGCTTGGCCTGTTCTGAATTTCGACATTCCTTATATTACCTTTGGGCGTTTACGTCCGCTTCACACTAATGTCGTTATTTTTGCTTTTGGTGGTTGTACACTGATGGCAACATCATTTTATATTGCACAACGTACATGTCATGTGCGCTTGTGGAGCGATAAAATGGCATGGTTCACTTTTTGGGGTTGGAACCTTGTAATGGTGTTGGCTGTGATAACACTTCCCTTAGGCATGACCAGTGGTAAAGAGTACGCCGAGCTGGAATGGTGGATTGACATCATCCTTGCGGTGGTGTGGTTATCCTACATGTTCAATTTCATTATGACCCTGGCGATCCGTAAAACGTCACATATCTATGTGGCGAACTGGTTCTTCCTAGGCATGATGATCATGATTACCTATCTTCACGTTGGTAACTCACTCGCTATTCCTGTTGACTTCACTAAATCATATTCAATGTTTCCTGGTGTTCAGGATGCAATGATTCAATGGTGGTACGGTCACAATGCGGTAGGTTATTTCTTAACGGCAGGTTTCTTGGGGATTATGTATTACTTCATTCCTAAGCAATCAGGTCTTCCAATCTTCTCATATCGTCTGTCAGTTCTTCACTTCTGGGCACTGATGTTCGGTTATGCTTGGTTGGGTGCTCACCATCTGCAATATACGGCACTTCCAGATTGGACTGGTTCACTGGGCGCGGCAGTCTCTATTGCGATGATTATCCCATCTTGGGGTGGTGCTTTGAATGGTCTGTTGACCCTGTCAGGTGCATGGCACAAGCTGCGTGATGATTACATTCTGCGTTTCCTTATCGTCTCTTTGGCGTTCTACGCAATGTCTACCTTCGAAGGTCCTGTTATGTCGGTTAAGACAGTTAATGCACTGTCTCACTACACTGACTGGACGATTGGTCACGTACACTCAGGTGCGCTTGGCTGGGTAGCGATGGTCTCGATTGGCGCGATTTACCACATGGTAGAGCGTATGTGGAATACTAAGATCTACTCCACAGCAATGGTGGCCGCCCACTTCTGGCTCGCAACAATTGGTGCTGTAATCTACGTCTGTGCGATGTGGGTATCGGGTATCATGCAAGGTTTGATGTGGCGTGCTACAGATGACTACGGCAACTTGACCTATACATTTGTTGAGTCTGTTGCGGCGATGCACCCATTCTATGCAATGCGTGCCATCGGTGGAATGATCTTCCTGCTTGGTGCCATCATCATGCTCTACAATATCGTCATGACGATTCGTAGTGCCGATAAGCAACCCAGCATGGCTACCGCTAAGGCGTAAGGAGGAGAAAGATAATGTCTTCTAATAATGAAAAAATGTCTTTCCAGGAAAAGACAGAAACAAACGTATGGCTATTAGTGGCAACACTGGCACTTGGTCTTACTGTTGCGGGTATTGTGGAAATTGTTCCACTGTTCTATCTCCCGCAGACGATGGATGCTGGCTTGACCGAGGAAGAGGATAATATTCGTCCTTATACCGCGCTTGAGCTGGAAGGTCGTGACGTCTATATTCGTGAAGGCTGTTACTTATGCCACTCACAAATGATTCGTCCTTTCCGTGACGAGAAAGAGCGTTATGGTCACTACTCGATTGCAGCTGAATCGAAGTATGATCATCCGTTCCAGTGGGGTTCAAAGCGTACCGGTCCTGACTTGGCACGTGTTGGTGGCAAATACTCAGATGAGTGGCATTTTCAGCACATGATGTGTCCAAAGTGTGTTGTGCCTGATTCTGTTATGCCTAATTACCCCTGGTTAGCAGATGCTCTTGTTGATCATGATACGACAGCCAAGAAAATGGCTGCTCTGAGAATGGTTGGCGTACCTTACACTGATGCAGATGAGGCGGGTGCCGCCGATGCAGTGAAGGGTAAAACAGAGATGGAAGCGATGATCGCTTATCTGCAAGTTCTTGGGACTATGGTGAATTTCCAGGAAGGTAAGGACTATCGTAAATGATTGATTCGCTGAGGGAACACTTTGCAACAGACTGGGCTTCGTTAACCTTGATTGACTGGTTTGGGATGTTGGCGGCTGTTTCCTTGGCGATCCTTATGTTCATTCTCTATGTCTACGTGTTTGCACCAGGCAATAAAGAGAAGCTGGAATCACACAGAGATCTTGTCCTTAAAGATGATTTGACCGATGGGGAGAATAACCATGGCAGAAACTAATCAAAATAAAGTTCCTGATACCGGGCATGAGTGGGATGGTATCCGCGAACTGACAAACCCACCGCCACGCTGGTGGAATATTGCATTCATTATGAGCTTTGTATGGTTGGTGGCATATATCATCATCTATCCATCCATTCCTCTAGTGAATGATTACACCAAAGGCGTCACTGGCTGGACCGCGCTGCAAGAGTATAAAGATGCCGTTGCTGCGAATGATGCTATTCGTGCGCCATACATCGCAAAGTTAGAGAAGATGAGTGCTGAAGAGATCCTTGGGGATCAAGAGATGAAAAACTTCGCCAACTCTTATACTAATGCGTTGTTTGGTGATCGGTGTGCATCGTGTCACGGTTCAAATGGACAGGGCGTTGAGAAAATGTTCCCTGTGCTGAATGACGATGACTGGTTGTACGGTGGCACCTTGCAGGATATAACAGACACCATCGTAGATGGTCGTGTTGGTTTTATGTCTGCATTTCAGGGGCAACTTGATGAAGCAGAGATAGGTCAGCTTGCTGATTTTGTAATGAATGTTTCATCTGGTAGCGCGACTCAAGCTGGTTGGGATGCATATAACAATGCAGGTTGCTCAGGTTGTCACGGTGAAGATGCGAAAGGGAACAAGTGGGTTGGCGCTGCTAACCTGACCGATGGTATCTGGCGCTTCGGCAGCAGCCGTGATGACGTTCTTAAGACTATCAAATTTGGTGTAAACCAAGATGGTGTTAAAGGTACTCAGAGTGGCGTAATGCCCGGCTTTGGTGAGATGTTGTCAGCGAACGACATCAAACTTCTAACCATTAGAGTTTGGTCTCTAGGTGGCGGTCAAACTGAGTGATCTCTTGTTGAGAGGGGCTTGTCTCCTCTCATTTCTATGAAATAAGGAGATAGAAATGGATGCAGTAGCAATTTTAGCAATACTGAGTGCAGTCGTATCTGCCATTATTTTCGTTGTCATGATTATTAAAGGCATTGCCTTGGTTAATCAGGATCCACCCGAAGAGAAATGAAGATTGATTGCAGTGATGAATAAAGGGGCTTTTAAAGCCCCTTTATTTTTTATAGCTATATAAAAAAACTGACCGAGTATAGTATTGGCGCATAGATTAACGGCTATGTGATGAGTGGGGGTTTAGGTGAGCGAGCAAAACAAGTCGAATCAAAGGAGTGAGGGTTTAGGTGAGCTTTACGAAGAGTCTCATCACGTTAATGTGGGGGGGGAGACGATTCATGCTAAACGTATGGGTGGCCGTTTTCGTCAATATAAAGATCTAGTCTGGCTCTTTTGGATCGGCTATCTTGTGTTACCTTTTTTGCGTGTGAATGGTGAGCAGATTGTTCTATTCGATATTCCCGCACGGCAGTTTCATTTCTTTGGCGCTACCATCTATCCTCAGGATATCTGGATGCTCTCCTTTGTTCTTGTTCTTTTAGCGATGATGCTCTTTGGTATTACCGCTATCGCAGGCCGCGTCTTCTGTGGTTTTTTCTGCTTTCAAACTGTATGGACAGATTGGTTTGTCTGGATCGAAGAGAAAATTGAAGGCACGCCACGACAGCGACGTAAATTAGATGAGTCATCATGGAACAGTGAAAAAATAACCAAACGTGGTACGAAGTACGCAATATGGTCTTTGATCTCTCTGGTTACCGGTATCAGCTTTGCTGCTTATTTTATGGATTCCTATGAGTTGCTAAAAGACTTAGTGACCTTTGATGCCCATATTGCCGCCTGGACAACGCTGATATTGTTTTTTCTGGGTACCTTTATCCTTGCTGGTTTTATGCGTGAGCAGGTCTGTTTTTGGTTATGCCCTTACGCACGAATCCAGTCTGTTATGGTGGATCGTGACTCTATTATCCCCTCTTATGATATTGCCCGTGGAGAGCCGCGTGGTAAGCTTAAAAAGGGTGTAAATGATGACCGAAAAGGTGATTGTGTCGATTGCAATCAGTGTGTAGTTGTCTGCCCGACAGGTGTTGATATTCGTGAAAGTGCTTTGCAGGAAGGCTGCATTATGTGTGGCCTCTGTGTTGATGCTTGCGATACGGTGATGGAAAAAATTGGCAAGCCAAAAGAGTTAATTCGTTACGCATCGGACAATGAGATGCAGGGCCAAGCTCAACCTGCACTGCTGAAGCGCCCCAGAGTCATCATCTACCTGGCTATCTCTCTCGCATCAATATTGGCGATTATTTATGGTTTGGCCAGCATCCCGGCATTGGAGCTGCACGTCGTACACGAACGTCAACCGCTCTATGTGAAAATGTCTGATGGCTCGATACAAAATACCTATACCATCAAGATCTTAAATAAATTACCCGAAGCGCTTGATGTTAAGGTGACCATTGAAGGTGTTGCGGGTGCTGATATTATTGATTTGCCCGACGTGTTGACCCTGGATACGGCCAAGGTGGTTCCTTATACTATCCGTATTAAAGCGCAACAGGCGGGTATGGCAGGGGATAATGTGCCAGTTATATTCAAAGTTGAGGCACTGAATGATCCCAGTATAAACGAAGAGTATGAAAGCTTTTTTATTGGCCCATCTCGATAGGAAAGTTCTGAATAAGGAACGAGCACGGAATAACTTATGCAATTATGACGTAGAAATTTTGCTCCCGTTCAAACCAACTCAAGAGGCGCATAGCTGGCCTACGTAACGATTGAGATCGTTTGAACTGGGGTAAAAGAGCAAGTCAGAATGTAGAAGTTATTTCGTGATCGTTCCTAAGTCATGATTTATTCAGAGCTTCCATAGGTAGGGTATAGTGAATAAAGGTAATAAGGGTGTATCTGTGAAAGAGAACGAAACTGACGATGTAATACGTGTGCCAGCGTGGAAAAGCCCTTGGGTTTGGGGGATGGCGATACTGGTGACAACGATGCTTGTTGTCAACTTTACCATGATCACTATTGGTCTAAATACGCATACCGGCTTGGTTGTAGATGACTTTTACGCGAAGGGAAAGGCTTACCTGCATGAGGAGGTAAAGCACAACGAAGCTGAGCAACGTCTGCAATGGCGTATGGTTTTAAAAGAGCCCAGTACACCAAAGCTTAATCAACTACAGCAGTACCAGTTTATTTTGAAAGATAAGCAGGGTGAGCCGATTAGTGATGCAGCGGTTGAGCTGTACGTTTATCGGGTAAATGATGCGAGCAAAGATTTTTCGATGCGGATGAAGGAAATTAGGGCCGGTGTTTATGTGGCCGAAGCTGAGTTTAAACTGCCGGGGCATTGGGATTTGATTGTGTCGGCAGTTAAAAGTGAGGAAGATCAACTTGATCTTGCGCGACGTATCTTTGTCCAGGATTGAGTGCTCACAGCAGAATGGGTAGTCAGGTTGATAGCTGCTTTCACTGTAGCCTGGAGATCAAGTCGGGTTCGCTGGAGCAAGTTGAGATTAATGACCAGCTTGAGCGTTTCTGCTGCTCGGGTTGTGCACTGGTTTGCCAAGCCATCCACGACTCGGGTCTGGATGGCTTTTATCAGCGTGTTAGGGAGAGGGAGCTGGCACCACCTCCTGAGCTTCTTGGTAATCTTGCACAGTATGATCTTGAAGATATTCAACAGGACTTTGTTAAGGTAAATGGTACTCGGCGTGAGGCGATTCTGCTTGTTGAGGGGATCCACTGTGCGGCTTGTGTCTGGCTGATTGAGCGTGCACTGGCCCCTCTGGAGGGTGTGCTTGAGGCTGAGGTCAATCTAGCTCACCACCGTCTTCGTCTCCGTTGGGACGATGCAAAAGTAAAACTCTCCGTGGTTCTAAAGCGACTGGCAGCTATCGGCTATTCCGCTGTTCCTTTTGACATGGAAAAACTGGAAGGGCAACAGCAAAAAGAGAACCGCGCCTTACTCTATCGCATGGCCTTTGCCGGTTTTGGTGCGATGAATATGATGTGGCTCTCTATCTCGATCTATGCCGCTGATATGTCGGCATCAGGTATGGATCTGGATCATCGTCACTTCTTGCAATGGATAAGTCTGCTGCTTGCAACACCGGTTTTACTCTATTCTGGCTGGCCTTTCTTGAAAGGTGCGCTGAGCGGTCTCCGTTACCGACAAATGACCATGGATCTACCCATCGCCATCGGTGTGGTGGTGACCTATCTCTATTCCGCATGGGCGACCATTAATAATCACGTCGATGTCTATTTTGAAACCGTGGTGAGCTTCCTGTTTATCATTCTGGTGGGGCGATATATTGAAAGGGTAACCCGCCGCAACGCCACATCAGCCACCAGCCGCCTGATGGAGTTGCAGCCTCGCTCGGCAACACTATTGGTTGATGGCGAAGAGACGCTGGTGGCGGTGCGCCAGTTACAGGTTGGCGACAGAGTGATTATTCGTCCAGGTGAACGAATTCCTGTTGATGGTGTAGTGACCGAGGGTGCCAGCGATGTGAATGAATCGATGCTGACAGGTGAGGCGCTGCCAGTGAAAAAGTCGATTGGTGGCAAGGTGGTTGCGGGCAGTGTTAATAGCCAGGGAACGCTGGTGGTTGAGGTGGTGGGTATTGGTCAGCAGACCGCGCTCTCGAAAATTATTCATCTTGTCGAAGCGGCGCAAGGGTCAAAAGCGCCGATTCAAAGTATGACCGACCGGGTTGTTCCCTGGTTTGTTCTCACCACGCTATTGTTGGCTAGTGGAACCTTTATCTATTGGGCATCTACGGCTGACTATGATGTGGCTATGTTGGCGGCGGTCTCTGTGCTGATTATCACCTGCCCCTGCGCATTTGGCTTGGCCACGCCGATGAGTATTGCGGTGAGCGTTGGCCATGGTGCAAAAAATGGCCTACTGATTCGCAATGGTGCGGCACTGGAGACACTGGCGGGTGTTGATCATGTGGTTTTTGATAAAACCGGGACAATCACCCAAGGCCGCATGAGTGTTGGTGAAGTGATTCTTAATCAAGTGGCTGGGGTTAATCGTGAGCAGTTGTTGAGTTATGCGCTACTGGCAGAATCCCGTTCTGAGCATCTGGTTGCACGGGCGATTGTTCAATATGCAAAGGATCAAGGTATCTCCACGCAAAGTGCTTCACCAGATAGTTTTACCAGTCTGCCTGGGCTTGGTGTGGTGGTTGAGGCTGACGGGCGGATTATTCAACTGGGTAGTCGGCGTCTGCTTGATCACTTAAATATTGTTTTCCCCCGAGACCTGCTGAGTACCTACGATGAAATAGAATCCTCAATGGGCGTGGCAGTGGTGGTAATGGTTGATGGTGTTGTGCTCGGCATTATCAGTGTGTTTGATCAAATTCGTGATAGTGCGGCTGCCTTAATCTGCGCGCTTAACGAACGAAATATTGGTGTGACTCTGCTGACTGGGGATAGCCAAGCGGCGGCGGATGCCGTAGCTAAAAAATTGGGCGGCACGTTGGAGGTCATCGCCGAGGTATTGCCGCAGGATAAAGACCAAGTTATCGATACATTGCAAAAACAGGGAAAGTCGGTGGTAATGGTTGGTGATGGGGTGAATGATGCGCCTGCATTGGCACGGGCAGATGTGGGTATTGCCATGGGCTCAGGCACGGATGTCTCGCTGGAGTGCGCTGACATGGTGTTGATGAGCAATCAATTGATGCGCCTCTTGTTTGCATTGGATCTGGCTCAGCAGACGATTAGAACCATAAAACAAAATATCAACCTATCACTGGGATATAATGTTATCGTGGTGCCCACGGCGATGAGTGCCAGCTTGACCCCAGTGTTTGCTTCAATTGCGATGCCGATAAGCTCATTGCTGGTTATCGGCAATGCTATTTTAATCAAACGCCGTGCCAAGCTTAAAGAATAGGAGAGAAGTATGGATGTTATCTATGCATTATTGCCCGCGATGATTATGCTTGCACTGGTGAGTGTGGTGGTCTTTTTCTGGGCAGCTCGGGCTGGGCAGTATGATGATCTTGAAGGGCCTGCTCATCGAATTCTCGATGATGATGATGACCCGCTGCTTCCGGTTTACAAACGACGCGATGAAAAGAAAGAAGCAGAGTAGCGACGACGCAACATACGTTATTCGACAACAACCTGGGGGTAAATGATGTCAGAATCAGAATATAGTCAGCAGGAACTGAAGGCCGCACAACTTCCGCATCAACTATTTTTGTTTAATATGGTGGGGAATCATATTCTTTTAACCATTATTGCACTGAGCAACTCGACCATTCCCTGGTTGGCGCTGGGTGTCCCTGTTATCTCCCTGTTTATTGTTGGTTATACCTTTATTCGTGGTATGAGCCAAAAAAATCATGAAAGTGAGTTTGTGCGCTGTCACTGGCGCATGGTGATAAAACGCACCAAACTGTTCATGATTGCTTACGCGTTGCTGGGTACCGCCATTGCTATCGCCTGGCTTGTTCACAACTCTATCGCCATAAAAGAGATGGCCTATGCCATTGTTGGTGGGTTGGGTATTTTGCCTACGATGGTTTTGGTGCTTGTTTTGACGGTGATGGAGTCAGAGTCACTGAATAAAGCAACGAAGGGTATTCTGGATGATAGTGATCGTAAAAAGTTTTTAGGTGAAACACCGGTAGCGGAGGCTGAATAGCCTCCCTTCATATCGCCGTTGTTTTAATCCGGACTACGTTTGTCGCCATCGCTACGGTCTGGTTTTTTACGAAGAGCCCAATAAACCAAGCCTAGCAGCCCGAAAATGATGGCTAATTCAATAAAAGCGCCCATGTTATTCTCCTGATAAATTAGTCTCCTGTTATGTTAACAGGAGCATTCTACCTCGTGCAGCTTTAATTTTTGCAATAGCTCCTCTTCAGTAATAATGAAGTCTGCATGTTCCCAGTCACCCAGTTCACTTTCATGAATTACCTTGCCACTGATCGATCTGTTAGCCTCATGGAGGCTCTCTTCTTTTCCACTGACAAGTGGGTGCCATGGCAGCAGCGGTTCACCGTACGCCAGTCGTTTGTAAGCGCAGGTGCTTGGTAGCCACTCTGCTGTCTCAGCCAGTTCGGGTGTAATTTGAATGCAATCGGGTGCCAATGAAAAGCGGTTTTCATAATCACTGCACCGTGCAGTGCATTTGTCCAATAAGTTACAGGCAACGCGGGTTAGGTAGATATCACCGGTATCCTCATCTTCAAGTTTGTTAAGGCAGCAAAGCCCACAACCATCACAAAGCTGCTCCCACTGTGCCGCATTCATCTCTCTGAGTGGCGTTTGTCGCCAAAAATGGAGTGTATGACTCATTTGCTTGAATTTTTCGGTGTGAATTCGTCACCCAGTGTGTTGACTAGTTGCCGAATGACAAGTGCTTGTTCTTCAATTGTGTAGGGGTGAGCGCGGTGTCGGCCCCAAATGGGTGCGGGCCAGGATGGATCATCCTGATAACGTACCACATGGTGAATGTGCAGCTGTTTGACAATGTTACCTAAGGCCGCGATGTTGATTTTATCGCTATTAAACGTTGTGGCTAGAGATCTGGATAATTGGCTGGACTCACGGGTAAGCTGTTGTTGCTCTTTATCGCTGAGCTGAAAAATTTCGCTTACATCGTGTTTTTTCGGTACCAGAATAAACCAAGGATAGTTTGCATCATTCATCAGTAGCAACAGACTGAGCTGAAATGTACCGACAATGATGCAATCTTTATTAAGTGTTGGGTCAAGCTGAAACACGTTGGATTCCTGTTTTTTGTGGCGAATTAAGTAGCGTCGGTGTTATTTTACGATGATCCTGTGAAATATAATAGCGACAACCCAAAGCCACTAATAGTGGCAGCGATATCGGTATTGTTTGCGTGATCCTTTTTTTAGGCTTATTTTAATGAGATGGGTAGAACTTAAGTGAACAGAAAAGAGGGAGCGATATGCTATCACGTGCATTAAACTTAATGGTGGGTGCTAGCCTCAAAATTGAGCCAAAAAATGGTGATTCCTGCTATTTGGTTGAATTGATCGGTTATATGACAGATCAGAGTTTGATGGTGACACCGGCATACGGTGATGACAGTGTCAGTATGCTTAAAGAGGGAGATAAACTGGCGGTGCGGTACCTAGGGAGTGACAAAAGTTATGCTTTCTACAGCAAGGTGATTTACGTGTGCGACAAACCCTACCCTTATTTGCACTTGGAGTACCCAAAGGGTGTTCAAGGGTTATCTGCACGGCGTGCCAGTCGAGTGCCCATTGAGGGCCCTGTCATGCGCTTGAATATCTGTGATGATGGTCGGCAGCTCTCTGTGACCATGGCGGACATCAGTACACATGGTGCTCGTTTTATCTCATCGAGTCGACTGGGCGGTCGAGGTGATGAATTTGTTATTGAAATGCCAGATATCGGGCAAGCTGTAGGGAAGGGGTTGTCTCTGCCTTGTGTTGTTCGGCATGTGTGTGAGCAGTACCCCGATGCGATGGGGGTTGCCACAACCTTCCACCATGGTGTTGAGTTTGACCATTTGGATGAAGCTGCGCAGCTTTTTATTGCTCGCTTTATCAAGGACAGCATTACCCGTACCGGGGTGCGTTAAATCGGAGGGAAGTTATGCTTGTTGATATTATTATTGCGTTATCTGCGGCTATTGCCGGGTTTTTAATTGGTCGCTCCTATAGCGGTGAGTCAAAGCAGGCTATGCAAGCGAATGAACAGCGATTGGCAGAGGCAGAGCAGGCATTGGCAGGCTATCGTGAAAAAGTGACCGAGCATTTTCAGGGGACGGCGCAACTTGTCGAGCGAATGAATGAGAATTATCGGGAGGTTTATCAGCACCTTGCCGAAGGTGCGCAGCAGTTAACCGATTGTGAAACAACCCTTAAGGCAGCGTATCCGCCTATGATTTCTGAACAATCAGCGGATGCGTTACCGGTAGGGGTGGCGGCATCTCACGAAGCACAGGCCGAGTCAGCTACAGAAACGCCGGAAAAAAGGGCGGATGAAAGTGAGCTGCGCGATCCGGCAGCCTCGGCGAGACAGGCTGGCTTTTAACCATCTATTTGGGTAACTATTCAGCGTGTTTAGGTTTTGCCTCAAATCGAGGCATTTTCGCACGGAAAGAGGGAGCATATAGGGCATATGTAACCGATTGAGTACGAAAATAACGAAGAGTTGAGGCAAAAAATGAATACGCTGAGTAGTTACCTATTTGGTTAACTTAATATTTCTTTACGTATACAGATCAATACCGAGAGTCCGTTTGTCAGCGGTATCATCACTTGCTGCGTCACTTTGATTGTTGCTTAGCTGACGGCGCTCGCTGCCACTTCGGGTGTCGAGTATAACGGGGGTTTGATGTTGTCGGCGCTCCACACGGCGATGTTCACCCCTCTCTTCATGGGCAGGTATCGGTTTTATTTCATTGTCTGTGGTGCCCTTCAAGGTAGTTGCTTCAGGCTGAATCATTTCGTGCAGGCCAACCTTAACGGGTTGAACTTCTGGGTAGGGGTCAATTGCCGTTGCGGGTTTGGTTGCTCGGGGCTTCAGATTGTCGCTTCGCAGGTTTCGAATGCCAACGTCATCGGGCCTAATATTAAAAGAAGTCATACTACTCTCCACCTATACATCACTCTCATTTTCGGGTTAGCGTCCACAAAGCCGATTTTTTCCAATAGATATTTCATATTTTAGCTATAAATCCAGTTTATCGCCAACCGTTATGATGCTTATGCCCATCCTCTCATTTTGATTAAACCCTTATTCGGGTTTGCCGATAAATTGTACAGTCCATGATTATTTTCTGGGCATTGTAAATAATGAGAGCTACCATGCGAACAAAAATCTATGAGATTCCTGCCTGCTTCATAGAGACGATAGAGGTTGGTGCTGAACGTTATAACTTGATTCAATTGGCATTAAGTCGGTTGGGTGGCCCTCTGTGTTTTCCCCTGCTGGGATTGCGTCACCTGGATATGGTGCTTGAAAAAGAGAGCTGGGTTTGTATTGATCGTGGTGCACTGGATCTGCCTGTGGCCGCTTGGCATTTGTTTGAAAAAGAGAGTCACCTGAACCTTCAGTCAACGGTATTGTGTGAACTACGTCACTATCAAGCCAATACTGATATCCTGCTGCCTTATATCTGGATGAGCATGGAAAGCATTCTTAAAGGGTATTTATCCAACGGACACTCTCATCGTGGCGCATCAGTCG
Source organism: Gammaproteobacteria bacterium (assembly GCA_022712945.1). GTDB lineage: Bacteria > Pseudomonadota > Gammaproteobacteria > RBG-16-57-12 > RBG-16-57-12 > JAFLJP01. Next base: position 85,022 of record JAFLJP010000057.1, read on the forward strand.
TGCCAATGTTTTCTAAAAAAACGCCAGATTGAATTCGCTCCTTTAGAACACTACGTTGTCAGCCAATGCTTGGGATGAATTGGGTCGATAAGTTGTCGTAGTGAGCGTAGAATGGTGGCGATTTCAACGGGTGTAAAACAATCATGACTTATTCTCCGTTCCTTTGGCTCTTTGCGGATTATTAAAGTGCTCGCACCTTCTATCTGATTTTTAAAATAAATAAATTCGACATCCACTTAAGTAGTGGAGAGGCATCAGACGTTCTTTAGACCACAGCCATGAGGTAGTATTAGGTGCGAGTTGTTTTTTTAGTGGTTTTAACCACGTTGTTGTTGGCCTGCGACAGCGTTGATACATCAATTAATATTCAGGTGGAAGCCCCCCCCAGAAACCTGGATACTGAGCTTTTAACCGCAGGGAAGATGGTTTACGATAAACACTGTCAACGGTGTCATGGTGTTGAGGGCGTCGGCTCAAAAAACTGGCAGGTGCAGGGACCGGATGGCAAATATCCAGCACCGCCACTGAATGGGGCGGGACATACCTGGCATCACCCAAAAGCTATCTTAATCAGTGTCATTAAAGATGGCAGCCCCGGTGGCATGGGGAACATGCCGAGAATGCGTGATAAGGTCAATGATGCTGAAATAGAGGCACTGATCGCCTGGATGCAATCACTCTGGAGTGAGAAAGCGTATCAAACCTGGTATCGACACGATCTTGCTTATCGGGATAATCAACCCGAATAATTTATTAAGTGCAATCTTGCTGCTTCCTTATTTTATGTCACAAAAAATAGTGATTCAGCCAGTGTGATTGTGGTCTGTTTTTCTGTTAAATCAGTGCGCCTTCGATTTTTTCCAATCTTGTAAAATATCAAGGCTATGTCGTTATTGAGGAGAGATAATGTACGGTTTTCATGCGAGAAATATTTCGGGTTGTTTTGATGGCGTGGTTGATAGTGTCATCGCTGCGTTGGCGAAAGAGGGCTTCGGTATCATCACTGATATCGACTTTCAGGCGACGATGAAAAAGAAGCTTGATCATGATCGCCTCCCTTATCGTATCCTCGGGGCTTGTAATCCTTCACTGGCTAAAATGGCAATTGAAGCAGATGCTGACATCGGCCTGCTGCTACCTTGTAATGTGGTGGTTCGTACCGAGGAGAATGGCTCTATTACGGTTGCCTTTATGGATCCGGTTGCTGTTTTAGGTCTGGTTGATCAGCCGGGGGTTGAGGCATTGGCCGCAGAAGTGAGAGAGAAGTTGATGAATGTACGAGATAGCATCACCAATTAGTTTCACGCCTTCACCCTATTTAATCAAGATTTGATAGAGGATTTTTTATGCCCGATTATCGTTCTAAAACCAGTACCCACGGTCGTAATATGGCTGGTGCCCGCTCACTGTGGCGTGCCACCGGGATGAAGGATGGTGATTTTGGCAAACCCATTATTGCGGTTGCCAACTCCTTTACTCAATTTGTACCTGGTCATGTGCACTTAAAGGATATGGGGCAACTGGTCGCCCGTGAAATTGAGAAAGCGGGCGGTGTGGCAAAAGAGTTTAATACCATTGCTATTGATGACGGCATCGCCATGGGCCACAGTGGCATGCTCTATTCGCTACCTTCCCGCGATTTGATTGCAGACTCGGTGGAGTATATGTGTAACGCCCACTGTGCCGATGCGCTGGTTTGCATCTCCAACTGTGACAAAATTACTCCAGGCATGCTGATGGCGGCGATGCGCCTGAATATCCCGGCAATCTTTGTCTCTGGTGGGCCCATGGAGGCGGGTAAGGCAACCATTAAAGGCAAGACGATTGCGCTGGATCTGGTGGATGCAATGGTGTCGGCTGCTGATCCAAACGAGACAGATGAGGATGTGATGACCCTGGAGCGTTCAGCATGCCCAACCTGTGGCTCCTGCTCTGGCATGTTCACCGCCAACTCGATGAATTGCCTTACCGAAGCGTTGGGATTATCACTGCCCGGTAATGGTTCACTGCTGGCAACTCATGCTGATCGAAAAGCGCTATTTTTACGTGCCGGTCGTGAAATTGTCAGCCTGGCTAAGCGTTACTACGAACAGGATGACCATACGGTATTACCTCGCTCGGTGGCTGGCTTTAAGGCGTTTGAGAACGCGATGAGTCTGGATATTGCCATGGGTGGCTCTACCAATACGATTCTTCACCTGCTGGCGGCAACACAAGAAGCGGGTATTGATTTTACCGTTGCAGACATTGATCGTCTCTCTCGCAAGGTGCCACAGCTCTGTAAAGTGGCACCCAGTACCCAGGAGTATCACATGGAGGACGTGCACCGCGCGGGTGGTGTCTTCGGTATTCTGGGTGAGCTGGATCGAGCCGGGCTGTTGCACACCGATATTCCAACGGTACATAGCGCCACCATGGGAGATGCTTTGGCAGCGTGGGATGTGATGCGCAGTGATGATGAGCAGGTCAATACCTTCTACCGTGCTGCTCCCGGTGGTGTGCCTACTCAGCAAGCGTTCAGCCAGGCTGAACGTTTTGATCAACTGGATGATGATCGACAATCAGGTTGTATTCGTGATAATGCACACGCTTTCAGCCAAGAAGGCGGTCTGGCGGTACTGTTTGGTAATATTGCCGAAGAGAGTTGTATTGTTAAAACTGCGGGTGTTGATGAGAATAGCCTGAAATTCAGTGGCCCGGCCCGTATTTTTGAAAGTCAGGATGATGCCGTTGCTGCGATTCTTGCGGATCAAATCGTCGAGGGTGATGTGCTGATTATTCGCTACGAAGGGCCAAAAGGTGGCCCAGGCATGCAGGAGATGCTCTATCCAACCTCATACCTGAAATCAAAAGGGCTGGGCAAAGCTTGTGCCCTACTGACCGATGGCCGCTTCTCCGGTGGCACTTCAGGCCTGTCGATTGGACATGCCTCGCCCGAAGCGGCGGAAGGGGGTGCCATCGGCTTGGTAGAAGAGGGCGATAACATTGAAATTGATATTCCTAACCGAACCATTAATCTGGATATCAGTGATGATGAATTAGCCAGTCGTCGCGTGGCGATGGATGCAAAAGGTGAGGATGCTTGGAAGCCAGTTAACCGTAACCGCCAAGTGAGCGTAGCGTTACAGGCATATGCTGCGTTGACCACCAGTGCATCACGGGGTGCCACTCGGGATATCTCTCAGCTTGGTCGAAAATAAAAAAGCATATTTTTTAATAGAATGTATCGGGTATTTTGACCCGCTTATATTAGTTGGGTATATTGGATCTTCTTTACAGCTTGGGGACGGGGCTGGCTGAAGATAGAATAAATTAAAAATGTCTACTGAGGGTGGAGAGAGAATGAAAAAGCGAAGTGTATTGGGTTTGATGGGGGCGGCTCTGTTGTCGTTATCAACTATGGCAAGTGCCGCTGGTAATGCAGAAAATGGTGCGGAACTGGCTGCGGGTTGTTTTGGTTGTCACGGTGAAGATGGCCACAGTGTGGTGCCAAGTTTTCCAAAACTGGCAGGATTACAAGCTGACTACACGGCCAAGCAGATTTTCGATTTTCAAGGCGGCAAACGAACGGATGAGACCATGGTGGGCATGTCTTACATGGTTGCCAGTAAACAAGATGCGCTGGATATTGGTGCTTATTTTGAATCACAAAGCCCTATGAAAGGTGAGGCAACAGGTAGCAAGATAACCCAGAAAGGGGCTAAGGCCTACGCTGATTTGGGCTGTGCAACTTGTCATGGGATAGGGGGCGAGGGAAAAGGTAACCTGTTCCCACGAATCGGTGGTCAACATCTCGATTATCTGGCTAAAACACTGCAAGACTTCCGCTCTGGTGAGCGCACTTCAGACCGTAGCGGTATGATGGCACCACTGGCTAAAAAGCTGACTGATGATCAAATTGAATCATTAGCAGATTACATTAGCGGCCTGTAATTACTCTTTCTGGCTACTAAGGGATGTAGGATTTATTAAAATACCGCACTTACTTGTCTTTTTGCCCACCCTATCTAGATAGGGTGAACAACAATTCGGCGTAATAACGGTACTTTAACTTCTTCCACATCCCTAAGGGCACACCGCCTACTGGCGGCGTGCCTTTTTTATGTGGGTTAATATTTAGTAGTAGGTAGTGGTGCCTTGCCTACCCAGCAACCCGGTAGCTGAACTGCTGGAAATCTGGCCCCTGCTTTAAGCTCTTTATCAGCTCGACTTTAACCTGGGCATGGGCGGTAATGCACTGTATTGTTTCTCCCTCTTGGAGGCCATCAGGCAATATAAGTGTGGCTAACGGGTTATTGAAATCACCCCGAGGCAGTAATAAGCCACCGTTTGTTTCAGTTTTGGTTTCTGCGTGGGTGATGATCAACGGTGCCGCATCTACTGCCAGCAAGGAGACGCCGACGATGGCCTCTGAATCAGCCTCATAGAGCTGTTTCCAGCAGGTTTGGGCAATGCTCCAAGGCTTTTCCAAATCGTTAGCATTTCGGATTAACAGTAAACTTCCCTTTAAAAACTTCTCGTAGTATTGCAGTGGGCAGCTTAAGCCATAACCACCGATCCCGACATCGACCTGTTGAATTTTATCTATTATCCACTCTTGGGAGTCAACTTCGGCTTCCAGCCACTGGTTGGCAAGATGAAGGGTCCAGGTGGGGCTGTGATTGCTTGATAGTTGAACTTCCTCTTCGATGAGTAGCTGATGGCAATTTTTTAGACCAACTGAAAGTGTCATCTCCTGAGAGTGGCTGCGGCGTTCATAGCTCCGGGGTGGTGTTGTTATCCAGCCATTGCGTAGTCGTTCCAGCAGTGTCTGTTTCAGTTGTGTATGTTCGGTATCGCTACTTTCTTCTGTACTCCTTTGGCCCAGCAGTACATCTTTTTCCAGTATGGTATCGATATTGATTCTTAACAGGCCATCTGCTTCGTCGGGTTGTTGTTCTGCGGGTAGATATTCTGGCGGGCGACCTGAGTTAAGGCAGATGACCCACTCGCCGCCAGAGCGCCATTCACTATCGCATGGCTCGAAGTGACAGTGATGAGCCCATTGGCTGAGGATATGGTAACTACTGACAATTTCACTTCTTTTTAAACGGAATGGGTTGATGGCTGCAAACAGTAGCACAGCGACAAATGCCTCTTCAATTGTCTCTACCGCACCGGTTTTATCGTAAAGTGGCATATTAATGAGTTTGAGCTGTTGTGCACGATGATAAAGCCGTTTTATCTTATTCCAAATGTCGTTGCTAATCGGTTCGTAGCTAAGGTAATGCTCCATTAAATAGCGAGACTCCAGCCGCAACGCATGGCAAAAACTCTGGGCGAGCAGCTCTTGTTGCTGTTGTGGATCTTCGCTTTCTATAAACTCGCTGATGATGATCTCGTAGCTGGCGATGCTCTCTTGAAGCAGGTGACGGGTTAACTTAACCGACACGGTATTGCGTGCCTTTTTAGCATCACGTTTCGAGTCGTCGATTAAAATCTGACTCTGTTTGTAGAGCTTGATCATTAGCTGGTAGCGATAGGATGTTGCCAGTACGGCTTTATTGAGATAGCGCAGGCTCTTGATTAAATGTGTCTTTGCCTGATCTGTCTTCAGTGAGTCGATGTTGTCCAGCCATGATAGCTGCTCCTCAACGTAGCGTTTGTCGGTTGTCATTTGTTGAATGGCTTCATTTTTTTCTGCACACATGAACACTCTGCCTTTTAACCGCTTTTGGATAACGACCCTGGCATATTTATACCTTGTGATACGCATTGGCTTGAGGAGGTAGGCCTGCGGAGTCGTTTCTTGTTTTTTATTAGTTGGGGTTGCGTATTTGAATGAACCTCTTGCTATGCTAGCGGCATGTTTTTGTTGTTTGTAAATTAAATCTAATCAGACTTGTTCAGCGCCTCCTCAAGTAAGAATTCCATTAATGCCTTCTGTGCATGAAGGCGGTTTTCCGCTTCATTCCACACCACGCTTTGGGAGCCATCGATAACGGCGGCACTGACCTCTTCACCACGGTGGGCGGGTAGGCAGTGCATAAACAGCGCATCCGGCTTGGCCAATTGCATTAATGCTTCGTTGACCTGGAAGTCTGCAAAGGCTGCTTCGCGTGCTTTTTGCTCCTCCTCTTGTCCCATGCTTGCCCAAACATCGGTCACAATCAAGTCACTATCGGTTGCTGCAATCCGGGGGTCGTGGCTCAGAGTGACGGCATTTCCAGCGGCGGCAACCAGTGTACCGTCAGGTTCATAACCCACCGGTGTGGCAATGTTGAGTTTAAAGCCAAACTGACGTGCGGCATTGATGTAGGAGTGGCACATATTGTTGCCATCGCCAATCCAAGTGACGGTGCCTCCCTTGATAGAGCCTCGTTGTTCAACGTAGGCCTGCATGTCAGCCAGTAGCTGGCAAGGGTGATACATATCGGTCAGCGCGTTGATTACCGGGACTTGTGAATACTCGGCAAAACGCTCGATTTTTTCATGCTCAAAGGTGCGGATCATGATGATGTCAACCATGCTCGATAGAACGCGTGAGGAGTCCTCTATGGGCTCACCACGGCCCAGCTGGGTATCCCTGGACGATAAAAAAATCGCATGGCCGCCAAGCTGTGCGGTACCGGCTTCAAATGAGACTCGAGTACGGGTGGATGATTTTTCAAAAATCATCCCCAGTACCTTGTTTTTCATCGGTTCATAGATTTCACCACGACGATGCATCGTTTTTAACTCAATGGCACGACTGATCAAGCCATTGAGTTCATCCGCAGTGAAGTCCATCAGGGTCAGGAAGTGACGAAGTGCCATCTCTGCATCCTCGAATAGGGTTTAACTTAAAAAACTCTTTACCAGCGTACTCACTCTGGTGACGAGTTGATCTATTTCGCTATCGCTCAACAGCAATACCGGTAGTAAACGTATAACATTATTGCTGGTGACGTTGATCAGGAGTCTTTGCTCTAGAGCCTGCTTGACCAATTCAGCACAGGGCCGGTCAAGCTGGATGCCGATCATCATGCCATGGTGGCGGATCTCGACAACCCCGGTTGTGGTATCAAATTCAGACTTGAATCCATTAACAATCTGCTGGCTACTTTCCGCTGCCCGCTGTGCGGCATGGCTCTGTTCCATCACCTCAATAACTGCCAAAGCCGCATGGCAAACCAGCGGGTTGCCGCCAAAGGTAGAGCCGTGACTGCCAGCACCCATCAATCCGGTTGCTCTGCCGTTGGTAAGGCAGGCACCAATGGGTACGCCGTTACCCAACGCTTTTGCCAAGGTCATTACATCGGGGGTGATATCACAATGCTGGAACGCAAACCACTTGCCGGTTCGGCACATGCCGGTTTGAATTTCATCCAGCATCATCAGCCACTCATGCTGATCGCAGATTGCCCGCAATTTTCTCAGGTAGTCAGCAGCGGGAATATTAACCCCCCCTTCACCCTGAACAGGCTCAATCAGCACCGCAACAACATTAGGATTACTAGCAGCGACGGCTGCAATCGCATCAATATCGTCATAGGCGACCCGCACGAAACCTTCGGTCAGCGGGGCAAAGCCCTCTTGCACTTTCGGGTTGCCGGTTGCTGAAAGGGTGGCCATGGTCCGGCCATGAAAACTGTTACTGGCAACAATAACAGCAGGTTTGTCGATCCCCTTTTTATGGCCGTAGCGGCGGGCGATTTTAATCGCCGCTTCATTGGCTTCTGCACCCGAGTTAGAAAAAAACACCTGCTGCATACCCGAGAGTGAAACAAGCTTGTCGGCCAAGCGTTGCTGGGCCGGAATACCATAGAGATTTGAGGTGTGTAGCAAGCGGCCCGCCTGCTCAGTAATGGCCTTGGTCACTTGCGGGTGGGCATGGCCAAGACTGCAAACCGCGATACCGCTGATGGCATCAAAATATTGTTTGCCCTTGCTGTCCCACAGCCACGACCCCTCCCCCCGCTCAAAGCAGACCGGTAGCCGCGCATAGGTTGGCATGATTGAATCTGACATGCTGTTCTTAATTCCCTAAAATGACAAAAGGCAGCACTAAGCGCTGCCTATCAATTAATCTGCCATCTTATCCCGGTTGCCACAATGATGTAAATAGCGATATTAGATGCAAGGAAAGCCGGGTGTTGAATCTGTTGGAAAAGGAGTAAAGCGAAGAGCTGATATGAAGGTGCCGGTGTCGAAGGTTATCAGGGAGTTACAAATCCCCGTCAGCGTGCTCATTATGGCAAAAGTTGATTGCCGATTCATGCCTGAACTTCCCGTAAGCCAGGAAGTTAATCACTTCGCTGATCACCTGGTCATTCTGCATCAAAAATGGGTGACTCACCGGCAGGGTAACAAACCCACACATGCCATCAACCTTGGTGCTCTCAACGGAGACTTTTCCATCATCCGGGTTGGGCAAAAAGGTGGAGAGTATTAGATTGATCGATCGGGTGCCCGCAATCACTCCCAGTTCAAAGTTGACTGCACCAAGATGTTTGGGAAGATCATCATCCCCGGTGCCGAGCTGCTGGCCTGCCGGGCCATTTAATAGATCATACCCAGGCAGATTTTTTAACGTGTCAACAATCTCACTTCCATTGTTGGGCGGGCCGAGCATAATGACCCGCTTAACACCCTCGGGGGGGTGGTTTTTGTAATATTGACGAACCAGAATGCCGCCCAGAGAGTGGGTGACAAAATTTACCGGGTTTGATGCGTGTTCATGGCATCGAGATAAACCTTCATTGATCGCTATTTCAGAGAGCTTGATTATCTCTTTTTTCCGGGAAGGATAATCAACGTTAGCTACATAATAACCTTCGTTAGTCAGTCTCTGTTCGAGTTCATTCATTGAGCTTGATGTTCTCGCTAGCCCGTGAAGCAATACAACGCATTCAGCGGATAGGGCGGATGCAGAGTACAGCAGCATTGAAATCAGCATTATGATTTGTCTGTTCATTTCAGTCAGTATAAAGTAGTCATGGTTTGCTTAGGAATTCCTTGAGGAGGGGGTGAGATGAAACGTAAATTTTATATAGTGATATTAGCTTTTTCCGGTCTGGTGATTTATCTCGGGCTGGATAATTTGATGGTCGAGCACCCCTCGGTGGCACTAACCCCGCATGATCAACTGATTATGTATTCACTTACCGGTTGCAGTGCCTGTGAAATGAAGCGGGGTGAATTGCAGCGGGCAAACATTCCTTACGTTGAATATGTGGTGGATCGTCAGCAAGCTGCTAGCGATGATTTAACCCGCAAGCTGAATCAGGCGGGTTTTCCGGTAGGTGGAACCGGCTTCCCTAGCTTTGATGTTAAAGGTACGCTCATACCTAATAATCCGCCACTGTTTCAGATTATCAAAAACCTGGAAAATAGCGAAGCAAAAAAAGAGGCCAGCCTCTCTGGTTGATGAGAATCAACTCCTGCGCTGTTGTGTTTCTCTACGGGGCGGGATACAAATCCTTTGGGATGCCCTATCTTTTGTAGGTTGTCGTCAAAATTTCAAGGAGTAACAATGAAAAACAATTTTTTTGAATGGATGTTGATGTTAGCACTTGTTCTGGGCTTTTCGTCCACCGTTACTGCTGCTCTAATCGATCGTGGCAACGGTATGATTTACGATTCAGACCAGAATCTTACTTGGCTTCAGGATGCCAGTATGAGTGATTTTGATGCTGAGGATTGGCATGCGGCTATGAGTTGGGTGGATAACCTGAATCATGGTGGTTTCTCTGATTGGCGCTTGCCGAGTGCAGACCTTACCTGCGCCTCTTTTTCCTGGATCAGTGCGAATACCTGCACTGGTAATGAATTGGGTCGTCTGTTTGTGGAATTAGGCGCTCCCGTTGATTTTGGTTCTAGTAGCTCTTGGGGGCCATTTAATGATGTTCAGTATTTCATGTATTGGTCAAATACAGAGTACGGAAGTGAGCTAGCGTCGCTGTTTCTGATTGATGTCGGTGTGCAGATTGAATTCAATAAAAGTTTCAGAGCAGGTTATGTTTGGGCTGTACGCTCTGGTGATGTCACCGTAGCAGAGCCTGGTGCCTTGTTGTTACTTCTCACGGGTTTTGCCGGCATGTTAACTGCCAAGTACCGTCGTCGTTCACCAATTTTGGTGTGAATGTCTTTCTCCAGCTGGATTTTCAGATCAATGGTGGAATGGATGCGGATATCTACTGGGACCCTCTGAGGGTTGGATTAAACAATGTCGTTTCTGTTCCTAGGCCTCTATCATTCTGATCATGGAAATCGGCCTTTCTTCTATATCCCTTAGTTTAGTGGTTTGTTGAAGATTTTTGATTTGCGTTGATAGTTGTATAGCGTCTGCTTTTCGAGTGGTAATTTGCCAATATTTGTCTCGGCAAAACCACGCTCAATAAACCAGTGGGCGGTGTGTGTGGTGAGTACAAACAGGGTGTTCAGCCCCTGCTGCTTTGCCTGCTGTGTAATGTAGTTGACCAGCGTGTCACCCCGGCCGCTGTTGCGATACTCCGGGTGAATCGCTACGCAGGCCAGCTCGGCAATGTGATGTTCGGGGTAGGGGTAGAGTGCGGCACAGCCGATAATGGTGCCGTCACGCTCTACTACCGTGAATTGCGAGATCTCCTGCTCCAGCCGCTCCCGGGAGCGACGTACCAATATTCCCTGTTGTTCCAGCGGTTCCAGTAGTTCAATAATGCCACCGACATCCTCTATTTTTGCCTGACGAGTGCCCTCAAAGTGATCATTGGATATGAGTGTGCCAATGCCGTCGCGGGTGAACAGCTCCTGTATTAATGCGCCATCGACGTGGCGGGGAATCAGGTGTGCACGGTGTAAGCCGTCTTGGCAAAGTGTAGCAGCATCATATAGATAGCGCTTTGTCTCATCGGTTAGACTCTCATTGCAGTGGATCAGTTGCTGCGCCTCCGTGGGTCCCAGCTCTCTGATGAGTTTGCCCTGTTCGTCGACCAGCTCACTGCTCTCGGTAAGATAGATCAGTTTATCTGCTTTTAATGCACGGCAGGTTGATACCGCCACATCTTCTGCCAGCAGATTAAACACTTCGCCGGTTGGTGAGTAGCCCATGGGTGAGAGCAGTACAATCCACCCTTGGTCGAGCAGTTGTTGAATCGCCTCGTGATCCACACGGCGAACTTCACCGGTATGGCAGTGGTCGATACCCTCGCGTACCCCCATCGGCTTTGCGGTGATAAAATTGCCCGAGGCAACCCGCAGCTGTGCACCCGCCATCGGAGAGTTGGCAATACCCATGGTGAGTAGTGCCTCGATCTCCATACGCACGGCACCAACAGACTGTTTGACATAAGGGAGTGCATCACTATCGGTAATGCGAATGCCGTTATGGGTTTGCGGGGTGATGTGATGCTGGGAGAGAGCGTGTTCGATCTGCGGGCGTGCACCGTGCACCAAAATCAGTTTGACCCCGAGACTGTTGAGTAGTGCAATATCGTGGATCAGATGGGCAAACTCCTCATCTGCCACACACTCGCCACCGAATGCGAGCACAAAGGTGCGCTCACGGAAGGCGTTAATGTAGGGTGCGGCATTGCGAAACCACTGAACAAAGGCATAGGGATCGTGCACGTTGATATCCTGGCTGATTCGATTATATTTTCCGCCTCAGCGGCGTCAAAAGTGGTCTAAAAGTACTCATTTACACCTGTAAACTCCGTTTTTTAGACCACTTTTTCCTTGCTGAGACAAAAAATATTTTTTATGCAGAGGTCTCTATTACTTACCCTTAAGCATATTTTGCAAATCGGCAAAAGGGTTGTGAGTGGCGGCATCGCGGCTGAGCTGCTCTTCTGCGCTGGTTTGTTCCGCTTCGAGCTGGCGTTGGTGCTCGTTATCGTGGCAATAGAGGCAGAGTAGCTCCCAGTTGCTGCCATCTCCAGGGTTGTTATCGTGGTTGTGGTCACGGTGGTGGACGGTCAGCTCCTGCAAATTTGAGCGGTCAAACTCACGGCAGCAGCGGCCACAGATCCACGGGTAGAGTTTTAATGACTTTTCACGGTACCCTTGTTCACGTTGTTGGCGATTGTTATGGGCATTGGCCACAATCTGGTCAAGTTTGTTACTCATGATCCTAGAATCCTCAGATCGAAGTTAATTATTATCTACCGCCCGCTCATTATATACACAGATTTCAACGAGCCACTGACAAAATTCATAAGGAGCTTGTCCGAGAATAGAGGTCGTAGCGAGAGAGTGTAATTTTTAGTTCATTTTTTCGACAATTTGAGGCGAATGGGCACCTTGAAAAAAGGTACTATTTTTAGAGGCGCGTTTATGTTGGCAGTACACCGGGAGAGGTTATTCCAGTATAGGTAATGGCGACAATAGGCTCTGCTTTTTCCTCGCCATTATCCCGTGCAAAATCCCCAAAGCATTCAGGACTTATTCAACCAGAACCACCAGATGATGAACAGGATAAAAAAGCCACCCGCTAAATTTAGCCATATCATGAGCTTTCCCCTCTGCGTGGTTTGAATAGCCGCAATCGATTAGCATTGCTCACCACAGTTACCGATGAGAGTGCCATCGCCGCTCCAGCAACCACCGGGTTTAGCATCACCCCCATCAGTGGGTAAAAGAGGCCGGCGGCAACCGGAATGCCTAGCGTGTTGTAGATAAAGGCCCCGAACAGATTCTGTTTGATATTACTCAGGGTGGCTTGTGAGATCTCAATCGCATCGGCGACGCTGTGCAGTGAGCCACGCATCAGGGTGATGTCGGCGCTCTCCATCGCCACATCGGTGCCACTGGCGAGGGCAAAGCCCACATCTGCCTGGGCCAGCGCCGGGGCATCATTGATGCCATCCCCCACCATCGCCACCCGGCGGCCCTCATTTTGGTAACGTTCGATCAGCTGTGCTTTCTCTGAGGGCAGCACTTCGGCCACCACCTCTTCGATGCCGACCTCCTTGGCGACACGCTCTGCGCTAAGGCGTTGGTCACCAGAGAGCATAACCACCTGCAACCCCATCACTTGCAGTCGTGCCACAGCAGCGGCTGAGTCACTCTTTACCGTATCGTGCAGGGCCAGCACACCCAACAGCTCTCCTTCGTGGGCGACAAAAACCGGGGTCTCCCCTTGTTGAATCAGAGCTGAAACGGGCTCTCTGAGAGGGGTGAGGTCGACACTGTTTTTTTGCATCAGTGCCGAATTACCGATCAATACCGGCAGGCCATCCACTTTTGCCGCCACACCAAAGCCACTCAGTGAATGAAACTCATCGAGAGGGAGAAGGGATAACTCACTCTCACTCGCCCGGGCCATAATTGCCTTCGCTAGCGGATGGTCGGAGCCTTGCTCGGCACTGGCGGCAATTTGCAACAACTGCGCCTCATCACAGCCGTGGGAGAGCACAACATTGCTGACTACTGGCCGTCCTTCGGTGAGGGTGCCGGTTTTGTCGAATACCACCGTCTCTATTGTTGCCGCCGCCTGCAACGCTTCACCATTGCGAATCAGCACCCCGTATTCAGCCGCTTTGCCCACACCCACCATAATCGACATCGGTGTTGCCAAGCCCAACGCGCAGGGACAGGCGATAATCAATACGGTCACCATGGCGACCAGTGCATGGTTCAAGGCAGGCGCTGGGCCAACGTTCATCCAAGCCAAAAAAGTGATCACCGCAATAATCAGCACCGTGGGGACAAATAGTGAGGCGATGCGATCCACTAGGCGACCAATAGCCGGTTTGCTCGACTGGGCACAGCGCACCATCTCAATAACTTGTGCCAGAACACTCTGTTCGCCAATCGCGGTGGCACGGCAGAGAAAGCTACCTGATAGATTAATCGTGCCGCCCACCACCAAATCGTCCGGCTGCTTATCCACTGGCAGTGGCTCCCCGGTCAACATCGACTCATCAACCGATGAACTACCCTCGGTGAGGGCGCCGTCCACAGGCACTCTCTCACCTGCCCGCACTCTTAAAGTTTCATCCAATTTCACCTGTGAAATGGGAATATCCTGTTCGCGGCCATCACGCACCACCCGCGCAACTTGGGGGCGTAGATCCAGCAATCGATGAATTGCCGCCGAGGTTTTACCCCGCGCACGCATCTCCATTGCCGCACCAAAGTTCACCAGGGAAATAATCATCATTGCCGCTTCAAAGTAGACGTGGCGCGCCTCGGCGGGCACCCAGTGTGGCAGTGCCAGAACAACCATCGAAAAGAGCCAGGCGCTGCCAGTGCCCAATGCAATCAGGGTATCCATATTGGCATCATGGTGTTTAAAGCTGCTCCAGGCACCACGAAAAAAGTGGCCGCCTGAGTAGATCATAACCCCCAAACAGAGCAGGCCGCCCAGCAGCCAGCCACCACGTTCCAACGGGCTATCAATACCCGGCATCACCCCAAACAGCATCGCAAACATCAGCGGAAAACCGGCCAGTGCTGCCGCCCCAGCTTGTTGAAGCCGCCGCCGATACTGCATCTGTTCACTGGCCTGCTGCTGGTCATCGTCATCATCTCGCAACAGTTGTGTCGGGTAACCTGCGGCATCGCAGGCCTGCAACAGAACCTCTGGAGCAACATCACCTGTCACATAGGCGCTACGCTCAACAAAGTTAACCTCCACTTGCCGCACTCCGGCAACGCCACTAAGCGCACGTTCAACACCAGAGACACAACCGGCACAGCTCATGCCGCCAACGGAGAGGTGGTAACCTTGCTGTTTTGTCATGTTATAATCCTGTTCAATTGTCATTGCAGCTACTAGGGAGCAACTTGGGCCATTGTAAAGATGCAATGCAGCATGAAACGCAGCTGATTTTGCTGTTATTGCGGCAACTCTGCCATTGGCTCAATCGCTACTTCTGGCTCTTCAATCGGGGGAATGTAATCCCGCACCACAATCAACATGCCAAAGCGGGGGTGATCAAAATAGTGCAGCTCCTGCTTGCGCAAACGCCGGTTTTCATCAATTCTGAAGTAGTGGTTTTCATTAAGAGAAGCCGCCTGGCGTAATGGTGTTTTTGGCGGCATTAACAGTTGATCCGGCGAGTTGAAGTAATATTCCTCATCTTCGCTGTGTATCAGTGCTGAAATATCATTCAAGATCAGCTGATGAGGCACGGTTTCAACCGGTTTGGAAAGCACCAGATCGCTATCGATATGTAGGTAGCGACTCAGAAAAAGGCGGATGTAGCCAAAAATATGGCTCTTCTCCTGCCACTCATCACTGGCAATAGCCGGTAAAGCTTTAAGTGTCTCTGCTGTATCGGTCGGGTTCCCCTCTTCACTGGCTAGTCGGTCCGGGTAGGGGTAAATTAAAACAGCCGGGGCCAAGTCACGCCCGAGTCCGGGTTGACGCCAGCCGAGATGTAGTAACGGTGTGTAAGCAGATTTTTTCTCCAGCTGTTCGGCAATGGCAGAGAGCTGAAGTTGTGATGGCACCAATTGCTGAAAGGCCGTTTCAGTGATCTCTCCATCCACTGTCGGGATGCCAGGCGGGGCCAGCTCAATGGTATCGACCAGATCCGGTGTGATGGTCTGCTCACCCCAAACCTCTTTGTCCCCCCCTTTTTTTGTGTTGTGTTCAAACAGAATAATCTCTATTTCATACCACGGTGCCAGTGCGGAATCCGGCAGTTCTGCCGATAGCAGGCCCGGGCTCAACAGTAGCAATGCCGATAGTACTATTTTTATCATTAAAATAATCTTGTCTTTGTGGGTCCAATTGAGGCTATGTTACGCAAGTTGATCGATGACGTCACCGTTTTCAAGTGGATTGTAGGCGGGTTCTGGTTGCAAAGTGACGTGACTCATTTTTTTATTGGCAGGTGCTTTTGAGGCTCTAATTTTTAGAGCCACCGTGTCGCTATAGTGGCAATATCTTGAATAGCGCAGGGGTTTATTTATGTCAGATAAAGCAGCAACTGTTTTTATTATTGAAGATGACCCCGACTTAATGGAGCTGAATGCACTTTATATTTCCATGGCGGGATATGAGGTGTTGCGTGCCGATAGTGCTGAAGAAGCCCTGGCTCTGATGGATCAGCCGGAGGTGACAGCCGATCTGATTATTTCCGATATTGTGATGCCTGGCATCAATGGTTATGATTTTTGTAAAGCGACCCACCAACTCCCCTCTTGGTGTGATATTCCGTTTATCTTTGTCAGCTCACTCAGTACCTTGGATGAGCGCTTAAAGGGATATGAAGTAGGAGGGGATGACTATATTATCAAACCGATAGACCCCAAAGAGTTGGTGCAGAAGATCGCCAAAGTACTCGAAGTCACCCAGAAAAACCGAGAGCTGAAAGAGGTGGTGGCTCAGTCACAAAGTGTGGCGATGCAGGCGATGACCTATTCGAGCGACCTGGGCCAGGTTATCGAGTTTTTTAAAAACAGCGTCACCTGCTCAAGCTACTCTGCGATTGCCGAGCTTTTTTTCGATTTTATGCGCAACAACGGGCTGCACTCCTCGATTCAGTTTCACACGCCGCAAGGGCAACTGAACTTCGGTGACCAGGGAGAAGTGACACCGCTAGAGGCTAATGTGATCGAAATGTCGCGTAAAAAATCACGTTTTTTCGACTTTGGGTGCCGCACCATTATCAATTACCAAGACTTCTCCATTTTGATAAAGAACATGCCGATTGATGATCCTGACAAATACGGTATCTACAAAGACACCATCGGTACCCTCTGTAATGCGATTGAAGTGCGGGTCAATGTGATACTGAGTGACAGTAAAAACAAAAAGCGTATTGAGCTGGTGGCGATGGTTCAAGATGCCATGAATGAGCTCAAACAGACCATGGCTGATATTCAGAGAGACAACATGAGAGTCATCGACACCATGGTCAACGATGTCGATAATGCGATGATGGTGTTGGGCCTGACGGATGAAGAGGAGAACCGAATTCGCAATATCGCGATGAAAACCACCGAAGCGATTGAAGCAGTGTTTGGTCGTGTTGTCTTCATCGAAGCGCAGTTTGACAAGGTAAAAGAGCGCCTGGATGATGTGTTTACTGATTAGCTCATATAGGAATTCCCCTTTTATAAAAAGGGACTAAGGGTATCGCTAAAGATACGCTTTTTACACGATAGCGGCGTCAGTCCCACTCGAACCCCCATTTCCTAATCCCCAAGATAGAAATACGTATGCTATGCAATCTCTTGATTCCACCGCACTATAAAAATAGCCGCCGAACCTGCAGGGGTGACTCCTGTTTTAACGGTTTACGTGGCTTAATGTTGTTTTTCCGTCACCAGCAAAATGCCGTAGGCGGCGATGACGCCCGTGATAATAGATAACATGTCTACGGGGTCATAGCGCCCGTTTTGCAGGTAGTTTAAGGCGTGGTTCAGGAATGAAGTATCGGCAGTAATAGTTGGCATGCTGGATAAAATATGTTGACTGACCGTCGCGTGTTGGGCCAATTCAAACAGGCAATCAATTACGAGCCAAACACCACAAATCGATAAATAGGATGAATGCTTGGCCGGGCTTAATGCCGCCGTGATCAAAATGAAGGCAAATACGTGGCTGAAGGTGGGCAGGTAACGTCCAATTTCGCCAAACAAAGAGATGCCGTTGTCGAACAAGCTGAGCGATTCCGGAATGAGATAGGACACATCAGCAGGGCGGTCTACCAGGTAAACCAGTGAACCTATGATCAGTGCAATGATTCCAAGGGTAAACCTCAGCCATTGACGACCTTTTTTTTCGCTTGAGAATTGGGATGATTTGCTGTGATAAGGCATTGTCGTGGCGATCTTTATTTCGTTAAAAAAATTACTATTTGTTTTGGTGTGGCACACGCTGTATTTGGTGTTAAGGTTAGTGATGTGTGAGGGCCGCTGGTGATGCAACTATAAACCAAGTAGCCGGCCTTGGGCAAAAGCGTTGGATTTTTTATTTGGGGTAGTTTGAGCCGTTCCGGAAAAAAGGTAATGCACGGTGTTTTTCGCTGCTTAAAACCGTAGCAAAAATAGCCAGCACTTCCTGAAATGTTCATTGTGTTCACGCTTTAGTTTTATTGAGCTAAATATGCTTGTGGAGGTTAGGGGTATGATTCATAACAACTTACAAAGAAACTGGCTGCAAAGAGTCGGGCTTGTGCTGGTCTTTACTGTTGGATTGCTGAGTATTCTTGCCACTGGCGGGGGGAGTGATGATGACGGTGATGATACCCCTCAGGTTGTTGCCGCAATAAATGGTTCCGTTATCGGCAGTGGTGGCATTGCCGATGTGGAGGTCAGTGCGGGTGGCCAATCTGCGACCACTGATTTGAATGGTTTCTACGAACTGACTGAGGTGCCGGTGCCCGGTGATGGTTTGTTGGTGCTGACCTACGAAAAAGAGGGTTATGCCACCTTCCAACGCACGGTACCGGTGGCCGCCAATAAGACCTATTCGGTGACCGCCAGCCTACTTGCATACCACTACTCGGAACAAATGGATGCGACAGTTGTGCAGGATCTTACCGTGGCTGATCCCGCTAATCCCGGTGGTGCCCCCTTGGCCGAACTCTCTTTTCCTGCTGGCACGCTCGGTAGTGGTGATGTGACGGTTAATGTTGCGGTGGGTGACCCCACTACTGATGAGGGTCGCCCGACCTTCCCCGGTGACTATATGGCGGCATCCACTCAGGGGGGTGACGCAGATACGCCGCTGGAAAGCGTAGTGTTTACAGAAATTACCATTCATGATGCCAATGGTAATGAAATTACCGAAGTGACTGAACCGGTTACGATCACCCTGCGTCTGCCTGACGCTCTTCAAACGGCTTACAGTGCCGGTGAAACCATCGAATGGTGGTCTTATGACGAGGTCAACGGTACCTGGATACGCGAAGATGCTGATCCCGCAACACCCGGCACGCTCGATGATGCCGCCGTTATTGATCAGGGCGGTGTGCTTTATGCCCAGGCCAAGGTGACGCATTTCACCTGGTGGAATGTGGATCAGCCGATGGAGCAACACGCCTGCCTGTGCGTGACGGTAGTGGAAGATAATCTGCCGCTGGCGGGTATGCAGTTGATTGCTGAGGGGGTGACCTACAACGGTCGCTCCCGTCCTGTCAGTACCGGTGCTGACGGTAAAGGTTGTGTCACAGTCAAACGCAGTAGTGACAGCGTTACCGAGCGGATTCGCCTGTTTGTAGAGTTAGGTAGCGTGCAATTCCCTTATAACGTGACCGCCGCTGTCGAAGGGGATGTGGATAGCAATCAGATTTTCTCTCCCACCACCGAAGGCAGCACCGTCTACAACACCGGTCAATGTGTTGATCTCACTAATAACCTTTCGCTAAGTTATGACGGACGCATTACCGGTCGGGTCACCTTCGAGGACAGCAATAATACCCCCGTTGTTGATTACGTTATAAATTCTGATTTTGGTGCCACCGCGACTACCGATAGCAGTGGTGACTATGAAATGGAGGCGCCGCTGGGCCTGCCCGTCACCCTGTTCGCTATAGGTCAGGCGGCGGAGACCGTCACCGTTGCGGATGCCAATACACCGCAAGTGGTGAACTTCGAAATTGCCAATCGCGCCCCGATTATCGACAATGTTAGCCGTGCTCCCGGGGGTTCGGTCACTAATAACCAGGCGGTTAATCTCACGGTGACCGCCCATGATGATGACGGTGATGCTCTCAGCTATAGCTGGAGTGCCAGCCAGGGTAGCCTCAATATCACAAGTGCTGCATCGGTGATCTGGACAGCACCCGCCGTAGGTGCGGGCACGGCGACCTTGACGGTGACCGTAACGGATGGCAAAGGTGGTGAGGCCAGCCAGAATGTTACGATTGTTTTTTCTGGCGCGGTAAGCGGCGATTCCTTGAGTTTTATTTTCAAAGATGACCTTGATAATGACCAGCCCGTTGCGGGTGTGGTGGTGGCGTTGTACAACACCGATAACGTCACCATTGCCCAAACACTGACCAGTGGCGTTGATGGGGTAGTGGACTTTGGCGATATTGGCCGCTCACGGGCGAGCTTCACGATTGTATATGAGTCAGACGGTGCATATGCTGATCGTATAATAGAGAGCTTCGTGGAGATGCAGGTTGCCAACGCTATCGTCTACTACACCGAAGGGGGCGACTTATATTTTGATGCAAATTTAGAGACGGGCTCGCTGGTGGCGAATGTGAATTATACTCTCAGTGACGTACCGGCAAATGCTGGGCTGACAGTGGTTGCTCCCAGTACTGCTTGGTGGAACTTTTCGACTGGCAGTGGACAGCTTGGCAGTATTCCCATTTATGATACGCATTTACAGGGTGATGGCAGCCTGAGCCTATTGGCCAGCGTCAATAGCGCTACGAATACAACCCCGTTGATTGGTTACGGTTTTCTGCTGGATCAAACCGTTACCGAAGGGGTTACTTACAATATTCCACTTAACCGCACGCCAGTCACCACCGGTTGGACCACCCAGCCGACTACTGACTTGGATTACATCAGTATCATCGGCCTGCGAGACGGCATCTCTTACATCTTGGCTAGCGTGCCTTATTTTTCAACTCCAGGCGCTTCCAACACGCTGCAGGTGCCTACCGAATTCCCAGTGGACTACTATTGGGTGTTTGCATACGCCGAGGGTGTATCGTCCGGTACCGATAGCTTCAAACGTTACAACACGTTGCCTCAATCGCTGGTAGTGCCTATGCCCGATTACAGCTTCAGCAATGTGATGCTCAACGAAACTACCGGCATTGTGAGCTGGACCCTTTCGGGGTCGACGCCCCGTGATGCCATTGATATTTTCTTTGAGGCTTATGGCCAACAGGAGCAGTTCACTGAGTGGTCGATTACTATGGCGCCGGATGTTAGCTCCTGGCAACTGATGGAGTTGCCCGCCCCCGCTAACGGTTGGATCGATACGGCGACGCTGGATGATGCTGACAGAGTGGAAATTGGAGCCGTCGACATGGACTTTGTCTCGGGTATAGATGAAATCTGGCAGTTCTTCATTTCCGGCGGGTCGTTTACGCAAAATGCCAGCCAAATCTTGAGCGGTTGGGCCAATATACCGGTAGTGAACCCGCTGACTAAGTTGTCGGCGCAAAGTTTGGTGTCGAAGAGCAGTGTCGAAGTGAAATCGTCTACCGATAAACGGCGTGCCCGGAGGAGCTCCGGTTTGTCCAAATTGCGTAGACAGTAACCACCGTAACCACCGTGAGAGACAGCAGAGGCGGCCTTTGGGCCGCCTTTTTTGGTTTGTTCCGGGCGTTCGGCATGGTATAAATTGCAAAAAATTCAAGGTGTTGAGGTGATTCGTGAAGATTAAAAACATCGACCATATTGTATTGACTGTTCAGTCTGTTGAGGTGACCACTGCCTTTTATGCGTCTCTCCTGGGTATGGTTGTGGAGCGGTTTGCTGGTGACAGGGTTGCTCTGAAATTTGGTGGTCAAAAAATAAACCTCCATGAACTGGGGTGTGAGTTTGAACCAAAGGCAAACAAGCCTGTGCCCGGTTCCGCTGATCTCTATTTTATCACGGAAGAGACGTTAGAACAGGCAATGGCACATGTGAGAAGCCGGGGTGTCGAAATACTCGAAGGGCCCGTCGCCAGAACCGGGGCATGTGGTGAGATCATCTCGTTTTATTTCAGAGATCCAGATAAAAACTTGATTGAAGTGGCGGTTTATTCAGAACCTTTCTAGTCTGGTTTTTTCTTGAGAAATTACTTTAAGTTTCGGGTTTATCAGGCTGATTTTTACCTAAAATTCACTTCGTTTTTTTAATCCTTAAAATCCCTTCTATGTTATTGTCTTATAAGAAAAAAACTCTAACTTCACCTTGACTTATCCCTTGCTTGAACCCTATAGTGTCAAAAAGTGGGTTAAAGTGGCGTAAAGTGGTTTTTTGAGGGGATTGTTTATTGTTGCGCGGTGTTAACGCGATCAATCTGGATGCTAAGGGGCGCATGGCGATGCCCTCCCGTTATCGGGAACAGCTCCAGGACTCTTGTGAGCGACAGTTGGTGGTCACGGTGGATCGTGAGCGCCATTTGTTGTTATATCCGTTGCCAGAATGGGAGCGCGTTGAGCGCAAGCTGCTTGACCTTCCAACCTTCGATCCCAAAGCACGCCGTCTGCAACGCCTGGTTATGGGCCATGCCACTGATTGTGAAATGGACGGTAGTGGCCGTATTTTGTTGCCGCCGGTATTGCGGGAGTTTGCGGCCATTGAGAAGAAAATTGTGATGATTGGTCAGGGTAACAAATTTGAGATTTGGGATGAAGGTCGTTGGAACGCACTTTGCGAATCCTATCTAGAGGAAGATGACGATGAAAGTATCAACATGGCCAGCTGGGGCAACCTCTCTCTCTAATGAGTGAATTCTCCCACTACTCGGTACTGCTGCGTGAGGCGGTTGATTCATTAAACATTCAGCCTGATGGGGTCTATGTTGATGGCACTTTTGGTCGTGGTGGTCACTCTGCCGAAATTTTAAAGGCACTTGGCCCGCAGGGGCGCTTGATCGGTTTTGATAAGGATGACCAGGCGGTTGCGGCGGCAGCGGCGCGTTTTGGTGATGATTCGCGCTTTACCATGATCAAGGGGAGTTTTGCCTCCATGGGTGAGCAGCTTGCGGCGATGGGCTTGGCGGGTAAGGTGAATGGCATCTTTCTCGATCTTGGCGTTTCATCGCCACAAATTGATGATGCGGCCCGTGGTTTCAGCTTTCGCCTAGACGGTCCTTTGGATATGCGCATGGCCTCAACCGGTATCAGTGCAGCAGAGTGGATTGCCAGTGTGGAGCGGCAGGATCTTGCGGATGCTATTCGAGAGTATGGTGAGGAGCGTTTCGCCTGGAAAATAGCGGGCGCCATCGTTGCCGCACGGGATGAAACGGCGATTGAAACCACAGGGCAACTGGCAGATATTATTCGGGCAGCCAGCCCGACCCGCGAACATCGAATTGATGCGGCCACCCGGAGCTTTCAAGGGATTCGCATCTATATTAATCGTGAATTGGATGATCTGAAAGATTGTTTAGAGCAGATTTTTGATTTGTTAGTGGTGGGTGGCCGCTTGAGTGTGATCAGCTTTCATTCGCTGGAAGATCGCATTGTTAAACACTTTATCCGAGAGCATGCCAAGGCGGATGTCTATCCTCGTGGTCTGCCGGTTCGGAATGATGAGATGCGCAAGCCGCCGCTGAAAGCGATTGGTAAGGCGGTGAAAGCGAGTAAAAATGAAATAGCTGAAAATGTGCGCTCACGAAGTGCGGTGATGCGGACTGCCGAGAAACAGTGATGGCTGTTCGTCTGGTGGTTTTGCTTTTGGTTATGGCGGTCATTTCGACCGCGTTGGGCGTGGTCTATACCCAGCACCAGAGTCGCAAGCTGTTTGTTGAACTTGAACAGCAGCGAAAAAAACAGGATCAACTGGATGCCGAATGGGGGCGTCTGCAACTGGAACAGGGCACTCTGGCAACGCCGTGGCGTATTGAAAATACGGCGCGGGAACGATTGGATATGGCACTGCCCGGTGATAACGAGGTGGTAATTGTAAGGCCGTGACAGATCAGGAGCACCAAGATAACTATCCCCTGAGGCAAGGATTTGCCCTGTTGTTATTAGGGTCTGTGATGGTCTTACTGCTTGTTCGTGGAGCTTACCTGCATGTGGTGGAGGGTGACTTTCTGCAGGAGGAGGGCGATGCCCGCTACCTGCGAAACATTGAGGTTGAAGCAACGCGGGGGATGATTGTTGACCGACATGGTGAGCCACTGGCCATCAGCACACCGGTTGATTCGGTGTGGGTTAACCCACAAAAATTCAGTAAAGACCGGGCAGATTGGCAGGCGCTTGCTCAACTGTTAACGGTGGATGTGGATAAGGCCCTGAAGGGGCGCATGGGGCGGGGTTTTGTCTATCTTCGTCGTCAGGTTGATCCAGAACTGGGCAAGCGGGTGATGGCACTGGCGATCGCAGGGGTGCATCTGCAGCGTGAATACAAGCGTTATTACCCAACCGGTGAAGTTTCGGCTCACCTGGTTGGGTTTACCAATGTTGATGACCAGGGGCAAGAGGGCATGGAGCTGGCCTACGACGAGTGGCTGCGTGGTGAGAGTGGCGAAAAGCAGGTGATTCGTGATCTGCACGGGCGGGTGGTTGAGGATGTGAAAAGCATTCGCCCACCGGCACCGGGCAATCAGTTGGCGTTAACGATTGATAAGCGTTTGCAGTATCTCGCGTACCGCGAGTTGAAGGCGGCTATACAGCGCCATAAGGCATTGGCGGGTTCTGCTGTATTGATGGATGCACGAAGTGGCGAGGTATTGGCGTTAGTGAATCAGCCTGCCTTTAATCCGAATAACCGTGCTGAGTTGCGAGGGAATCTATACCGCAACCGGGCGATCACTGATCTGGTGGAGCCTGGTTCGCTGCTTAAGCCGTTTACGGTGGCGGCGGCACTTGAGTCTGGCGCGGTGAATCGGAATGTCACTATCGATACCCATCCGGGCTATCTGCCAGTGGATACCCATACCGTGAAGGATTTTCGCAACTATGGCAAGGTTGATCTGACCACCCTGATTCAGAAGTCCAGCAATGTGGGTGCCGCAAAGTTAGCGCTGGCAATGGAGCAAGAAGCGTTGTGGCAGGTGTTGTCGGATGTCGGGTTTGGTGAGTTGCCGGGTACCGGGTTTCCGGGTGAGCGGGCAGGCAGGTTACCCCATTATAGCGATTGGAATGAGGCGCAGCGGGTGACTCTATCATACGGCTACGGCCTCTCGGCTTCACCGTTGCAAATTGCCCAGTCATATATGGTGCTGGCAAACGATGGTGAGTTGGTACGCGCCCGCTTTGTACGTCAAGAGGGGCAGTCTACTCAGGAGAGACGAGTGGTTTTCTCGGCAGACGTTGCACGCCAGGTGCGCACTATGATGGAGAGTGTGGTGGGTGCCGGTGGTACTGGGAAAAAGGGTGCCGTGGCCGGTTACCGGGTGGCGGCGAAAACCGGAACTGTTCGCAAAGTGGGTAGGGATGGCTATATGGAAGATCGTTATCTGGCGCTGTATGCCGGTTTGGCACCGGCAAGTGATCCCCGTCTGGTGATGGTGGTGGTTATTGATGAGCCCAGGGGCGATGAATATTACGGCGGTGCCGTGGCGGCCCCGGTCTTTAGTGCGGTGATGGCGGGTGCATTGCGCCTGCTGAATATCATGCCAGACAATATTGCTACCCGTGATTCAACGGCGGGGAGTCACTGATTATGATGAGCGGCGGGCGAACATCAACCTTGAGCGAACTGCTAAGTGGCATTGTTGATCTCCCCCAACAGCAGGATGGCACGGTTAGCGGACTTGCGCTGAATAGCAATGAACTACAGGCGGGTGAGCTTTTCGTTGCCTTAGTTGGCACTCACCAACACGGGGCCGATTTTATTCCCCAGGCGATTGCTGCCGGCGCGGTGGCCGTGCTCTGTGAAAAAGCAGATGAATTGAATGGGCTAGATGAGCTATCAGCCTATGCGGTGCCGGTGATTATAATCGAAGATTTGAGCCAGCAGCTGGGGTGGATCGCCTCCCGTTTTTACCACCACCCATCCCGCTCAATGACAGTGATAGGTATCACCGGCACCAATGGCAAGACCACCTGTTGTCAGCTACTGGCACGGGTGCTGAGTGAAAATAGCCCCTGTGGAGTGATTGGTACGCTTGGCTATGGTCTGTATGGCCAGTTGAACAGTGGCAGCCATACCACGCCAAACGCAATTGAAGTGCACCGGCTGTTGTCAGACATGCTTATTGCCGGTGCAGAACAGGTGGTGATGGAGGTCTCGTCCCATGGTCTGGAGCAGGGGCGGGTTGAGGGCGTTGCTTTTGATGTTGCGCTCTTTACCAATTTGAGTCGGGATCACCTCGACTACCACGGGGATATGAAACGTTATGGCCATGCCAAGCAGCGCCTGTTTTTGATGCCGGGGTTGAAATACGCGGTGATTAATACCGATGACGCTTTTGGTCGTGCGCTGCTGCATGGGCTGATGGGGCGTATTAGTTTGAGTGCCTACAGCCTGGAGTTGACCAGTGGTCTGCCGGGTAAGCCCTTGATTTCAGGTAGTGAACTGAAGCTGGCACGCGGTGGATTACAGATGCGGGTAGGTGATCCGGGTGGCAGTATCACCATCAATTCGCCACTGCTGGGTCGTTTTAATGCGGCTAATTTGTTGGCAATTTATGGTGTTTTATTGTGGCTTGGTCTGCCCCGTAACCTGATTGCGGCACGTATCGCCAAGTGTGTTTCCATTCCGGGGCGTATGGAGTGCTTTACCCAAACCGGGTTGCCGCTGGTGGTGGTGGATTATGCACATACCCCAGACGCTTTGGAGCAGGTGCTGGAAGCGCTGCGCGAACATTGTGACGGGGCTTTGTGGTGTCTGTTTGGCTGTGGTGGCGACAGGGATCGTGGTAAGCGCCCATTGATGGGTGCGTTGGCCGAATGCCATGCGGATCGAGTGGTATTAACAGACGACAACCCGCGTGATGAGAGTGGTGAGCAAATTATTCTGGATATTCTGGCGGGCATTAAGCAGAAAAAACGTATCAAGGTGATCGCTGACCGGGCCCAGGCGATTAGCGCCGTTGTTGCTGAAGCTGAGCCAGAAGATGTGGTGCTGATCGCAGGTAAAGGCCATGAGGAGTACCAAATAATAGCAGGTGAAATACTCCCCTTCAGTGACAGCCAGCGGGTTATTGAACAGCTGGCACTGCGGGCGAGGCAAGCGTCATGATGATGACACTTGAACAGGCGGCAATGGCGACTGATGGGGCGTGTCATGGTGACGATGTTGCTTTTGACGCGGTCAGCATTGATACCCGCACGCTGCTGGCAGGTTCGCTGTATGTGGCAATTCGAGGTGAGCAGTTTGATGGACACACTTTTATCGAGCAGGCAGAGCAGCAGGGTGCCCATTGTGTGATGGTGGAATCCCTTCAAGCAACGAAACTGCCGCAGCTGCTGGTGAAGGATGGCCGCTTGGCGCTGGGGCTTCTGGCCCGCGAGTGGCGTAAAAAACTGGCTCTGACGGTTGTGGGTATCACGGGAAGTAATGGTAAGACCACGGTGAAAGAGATAGTGGCTTCAATCCTTGCTCAAGCGGGCTCGGTGTTTGCCACCCAGGGTAATTTGAATAATGACTACGGCGTTCCTTTAACACTGCTTTCTTTGTCTGAAACAGATCAGTTTGCGGTGGTTGAAATGGGTGCAAATCATGCCGGTGAAATTGCCTACTTAACGCACCTGGTACAGCCTGATGTTGCGTTGGTCAACAATGCGGGTAGTGCACACCTTGAAGGGTTTGGCAGCGAGCAGGGCGTGGCGACTGCCAAGGGTGAAATTTATGCGGGTCTGAGCCACGATGGTACGGCAATTATCAATCGTGATGATCAATATGCAGACTACTGGGTGACGCTTTGTGATGAGAGAAACGTATTGAGCTTTGCGATTGATAACCGTGCCGATGTTCATGCGACCTGGCAGCCCCACGCGCTGGGCTGCCAAATGGCAGTTGAGACCCCGAACGGGAGTTTCAATTGTCTTTTGCCGTTACCGGGTGAGCACAATGTTCGCAATGCTCTGGCAGCGACGGCGGTGGCATCTGCCGTGGGGGTCGAACTGGAACAAATTAAAGCCGGTATTGAGGCGATGAGCCCGGTCAGTGGGCGGCTTAAACACTATCACACGGCGAGTGGTGCGCAGATTATTGATGATAGTTACAACGCCAACCCCAGCTCATTTCGTGCCGCCATCAAGGTGCTGGCGAGTTGCTCGGGAAGGCGCATTTTGGTGATCGCGGATATGGCTGAGCTGGGCGAGAAAAGTGAGCAGTACCATCGTGATATTGGCAGGCAAGCCGCCACCGCAGGGATTGAGGCGTTATATGCACTGGGTGCTTACTCTCAATCTGCCGTGGAAGCTTTCACCGGCGAGGGGTACCACTTCCTTGATCAAAATAAGTTGAACCAGGCGTTACAGAGCGAATTGGTTGCCGGTAATACACTACTGGTTAAAGGCTCTCGCTCCATGGCGATGGAGCGAACCGTTAAGGCATTGCTAGTCGGGGAGTACAACTGATGCTGCTCTGGTTAACCGACTACTTAACCCAGTTTCATAGCGGCTTTAATGTCTTTCAATACCTGACATTACGCATCATTTTGGGGATTTTAACCGCGTTGTTGATCAGCTTTATGGTTGGCCCGAAGATGATTCGTAAACTGAATGAGTATCAGATGGGCCAGCCGATTCGTGACGATGGCCCAGAGAGTCATTTAGTGAAAGAGGGCACACCCACCATGGGCGGGGCGTTGATTCTGGTGGCGATTGCCGTCAGTACCCTGTTGTGGGCCGATTTGAGTAATCGCTATGTCTGGGTGGTGTTGTTGACGACCTTGATGTTTGGCGCAATCGGTTGGGTTGATGATTGGAAAAAACTGGTCAAGAAAGACCCCCGAGGGCTGATTGCCCGCTACAAATATTTTTGGCAGTCCGTTGCCGCTCTGACCAGTGCTTCGGTGCTCTACTTCACGGCGGTGATCCCCGCTGAGACGGCATTTTATCTGCCATTTTTCAAAGATGTGGTGATCAACCTGGGGGCAATGTTTATTGTGCTGGGGTATTTCGTGATTGTCGGTTCGAGTAATGCGGTCAATCTAACCGACGGGCTGGATGGTCTGGCGATTCTGCCCACGGTGATGGTGGCCGGTGCATTGGCACTGTTTGCCTACGTGACCGGGCATATGCAGTTTGCCAGTTACCTCTCTATCGCCTATCTCCCTGGTGCCGGCGAGGTGGCTATCTTCTGTGCCGCCATCGTGGGTGCCGGGCTGGGTTTTTTGTGGTTCAACACCTATCCGGCAATGGTATTTATGGGTGATGTGGGCGCGCTAGCACTGGGT
>JAFLJP010000099.1 GCA_022712945.1 Gammaproteobacteria bacterium
TGTTTTTTTTGACCGAAAACTGACCCATTTTTTTGAAAACTTTTGACCCACCTCTGTAGTAAATAAACTACACTTCTATTGTAAAACACCAATAGAAGGAAAGAGGAGTGATAACAATGGAAGACTGGGTAAGTATCAGAAATATAAAAGCGAAGAATCCCAAACTGGGAACAAGAAAGATAGCGGAGCTTTTAGGTATCAGTAGAAATACTGTTAAAAAAGCATTAAAGAGTGATGAGGCACCTGCGTATAATCGTGGTGTTACAAAGATAAATGAATACGTAGAACCCTTTGAGGGGTTTATCAAAGAGGCATTTCTAAAGAAACATCTCAAAGCATCCCGTATACTCAAAGATATACAATCCAAAGGTTATGAAGGAAGTCAATATGCTCTTTATGCCTACATACGTAAAGAGTTACGTCCTCTTGGAGATGAGCTCTCTAAAAATAATCCCAATGCCTTTAAATCTTATGAAACGGTACCGGGAGAACAGATGCAGTTTGACTGGGCACATTATACAGTACCAATAGGCAGTGAACTCGTCAAGATATATATACACCATACCATACTGGGTTACAGTAGATACAAATTCTTTGATGTGAGCTTGAGCATCACGCAGAGTGATGTACTCAATGCCCTTGAAGAGAGTTTTTCTATGTTTGGAGGGGTATGCGAAAGAATACAAGTAGACAATGCCAAAGTATTTGTAGATAATGCAAGCAGAGACAATCTGGTTTGGAATAAAAGGTTTATGCACTTTTGTGGCTTCTATGGTGTCAAGCCTACCAGAAGCATCCCTGGACACCCTTGGAGTAAAGGTAAAGTAGAGAAACCCTTTGATTACCTTGAGAACCATTTCATTATGGGAAATGAGTTTAGAGACTTTGCAGACTTAAGAGATAGACTCAAAGCATTTCAAGATGAAATAAATCTGCTGCTGCACGGTACCACTAAAGAGATACCCAAAGTGATGTTTGAGACCAAAGAACGGTTATCTATGAATCCTTTACCAATAAACAGTGCCACAGGAGAGATAAAGAGGTATGTAGGATTTAAAGAAGAGTTTAGGAAGGTGACAGGAGATTGCCTTATCTCCTATAAAAGTAATAAATATTCAGTACCCCATTACTTTGCAGGTAAAGAGGTATGGCTAAAAGTACTTTATGGGACAACACTGAAAATATTTTCTGCAAAAAACAAAGAGATCGCCTCTCACAGTGTCTCCCTGCTTAAAGGGGAGGTCTTCATCATTAAAGAGCACTTTATCGGGTACAGAACCAATCAGTTCGACTCCATTGCCAAATCAACATCAAGACTCATCACGAGGTTTGGAAATTATTCAAACATACATAAGTTCATCGATAATGTCAAGGTACAAAAGAGGATAAACCCAAGTGACCATCTTCATAAAATAGCCAACCTGTTTGAGTATTACGGTGATGAGGATTGTATTGTTGCTATGGAGGAGTGTTTTACACTCAATATGTTTAATGCAGCAATTATAAAAGGCTACATAAGCCAGCAAGCAAAGATCAAAGAGGAAGATATCAACCTCTTTAATATAGATCTCCCCAAAGGAGATATCAAAAGAGATTTACAGGAGTATAAATTATGAGAAAATCAGGACCAATACAGATGGAGCACGGCTCTATGTCTGCCAACATTGAAAGTTATTGCAAGTTGTTGTCATTAGCATCCATATCTGACCATTATGAAAATATGGCAATAGGTGCCACTAAGACCAAAATATCTTATCAGGAGTATCTCTATAAACTTTTACAGCAACAGATTATTGATAGGGTCGATAGAAGCATAAACGCTAAAATCAAAAAAGCAGGGTTTCCCTATATTGCAACCATTGAAACATATGACTTCTCATTTCAACCCAACCTTGATGAAAAACTGCTGAAGGAACTCTCAACACTTAGTTTTTTAAAAGATGCCAAAAACATACTTTTAGTCGGACCACCGGGTGTTGGTAAAACACACTTGGCTATTGCCATAGGTCTTGAAGCCACCAAACAAAGACGAAGAGTGAAGTTTATTACAGCTGAAGAGCTTACCAATGAACTGATAGCTGCAAGACAGAGTAATACACTTACAGATTATCTTGATGCCATATCAAGAATTGAACTGCTTATTATTGACGAGATAGGTTATCTTGATATTCAAAAAGAATCAGCATCTCTCTTTTTTAGACTTATATCAAAACGATATGAAAGAAGTTCAACCATTATTACTTCAAATAAACCATTTGAAGAGTGGGCTGATGTATTTGGTGATGAAGTCATTGCTACTGCCATACTTGACAGACTACTACATCATTCTTATCCATTTTTAATCAATGGTAAGAGTTACAGGATGAAAGAATTGTTTGAAAAAAAGAAGAGTAGTGAGAGAAAAACTGAAAATGGAGGTGAGGATAACTAAAACTATGCTATGATTTTACTCTACAGCAGGTGGGTCACTTTTCATCAAAAAAGTGGGTCAATATTCAGTCAAAAAGAACA
>JAFLJP010000026.1 GCA_022712945.1 Gammaproteobacteria bacterium
ACGAAGAGTTGAGGCAAAAGATGAATACGCTGAATCGTTACAATAAAAGCTTATATAAGACGGCAACCGGTATCGGCTTACTCTGCTTGTTGGGTTTTCCCATCACAGCAGTGCAAGCCGAAACAGCCGTTGAACCAACACAAAGAATTATAGAGGTTGTTGCCGATGTGGTAACCGATAAAAAAGCGCCCAGCGCCACAGCTCAATCTGACAAAGCATTAAAAGTTGTCACACCGGAAAAAGTCAAAGCACTGGCAGATAGTGGCATCTACTCGCTGGATAACGACGCCATCGGGATATTGCAAAACCCAACAGAAGCACTCAATGGCTTCCCAACCAATCGCCGCCATGAGATCGATTGGGTGAAAGCGCTGAATGATGGCCTGATCACCCCCCGTGCCAATCTTGACGGCACCGAAGTGGTAGAGCCTCTGGATATGGATGTTTTGATGGAGCAGACGGCGATGATGCCCCATGTCACCTTCCCCCACCAGGCTCACACCGAGTGGTTAGCCTGTGAAAACTGCCATTCCGAGATTTTTGAGCCGGTTAAAAATGGCAATCCGATTTCCATGGGGAAAATCCTGAAAGGTGAGTATTGTGGTCGCTGCCATGACCGGGTTGCCTTTTCACTGTTTGTCTGTGAAAAATGCCATAATACGGCACAGTGAAATTATATGCTCTGCATATTCAAGCCCACTCTCAAACTGAGGGACTTCCACGTAAAAAATGAAGATGTTAGCAATTCAAAAACCCAGTCCGATGCCTATTAGTTCAGTTGCAAAAAATATACTGGGTCACTAGGGTTTGTCCAGTTACCAATATTAAAACACTCTCCACCTGACTGATTACCCGATATATTTTGGCTTGTATAATATACCGTAACACTCTTCCCCGTAATTTTCGCGGTAGTCAACAATGATAGCCAAGCTTTACATTTGTCGTCAGTTATGTTGCAAATTTTATGTACTCCATAACCATTATTCATTGTCAGTCTATCACCCGTTCCTAAATATGATACTGCTCCTGAGCAATAATAATTTGCGTACACCGGAAACGATAGCAAACAAATACTAAATGCTAATATTAATCTCATTGCTTTCCCTTATAGCTACTACAGTTTGGGTCTACTGGCGCTTCATT
The DNA here is from genome assembly GCA_022712945.1 of Gammaproteobacteria bacterium. Lineage (GTDB taxonomy): Bacteria > Pseudomonadota > Gammaproteobacteria > RBG-16-57-12 > RBG-16-57-12 > JAFLJP01. The sequence goes on from JAFLJP010000026.1 coordinate 1,144, forward strand.
GAGTCAAAAAATGCGTCATTATTCTTAGTCTCTTTCATCTTGTCGATAAGAAACTCCATCGCGGCAATCTCGTCCATGGAGTGGAGCAGTTTACGCAGTATCCACATTTTTTGTAGCTCTTCAGGATCAGTCAGCTTCTCTTCCCGGCGAGTACCCGAGCGATTGATATTGATGGCGGGATAGATACGCTTCTCGGCAATATTCCGACTGAGGTGCACTTCCATGTTGCCGGTGCCTTTAAACTCTTCGTAGATAACATCGTCCATGCGAGAGCCAGTTTCAACCAACGCAGTAGCAATAATGGTGAGTGAACCACCCTCTTCGATATTACGTGCCGCACCAAAGAAACGCTTTGGGCGATGCAGGGCATTGGCATCCACACCACCGGTTAACACTTTGCCCGATGAGGGGATGACGGTATTGTAGGCACGGGCCAGACGGGTAATTGAATCAAGCAAGATCACCACATCCCGTTTATGTTCAACCAGACGTTTCGCCTTTTCGATAACCATTTCGGCCACTTGTACGTGACGTGTGGCTGGCTCATCAAAAGTGGAGGAGATAACCTCACCACGAACCGAGCGCTCCATCTCTGTCACCTCTTCCGGACGCTCATCAATTAGCAGTACAATCAGGTAGCATTCGGGGTGATTATGGGCGATGGATTGGGCGATGTTCTGCAACATCATTGTTTTACCCGATTTTGGGGGAGAGACAATCAGGCCCCGCTGCCCCTTGCCAATCGGTGAAGCAAGATCGATAACACGTGCCGTGATATCTTCTGTGCTGCCATTGCCCGCTTCCAGCTTAAGGCGCTCTTCCGCATGCAGTGGGGTCAGGTTTTCAAACACCACCTTGGTTTTGGCAACTTCTGGTGACTCAAAGTTAATTTGATTAACCTTGAGCAGTGCGAAGTAGCGCTCGCCATCTTTTGGTGGGCGAATTTTGCCTGAAACAGTATCACCAGTGCGCAAATTGAAGCGTCTAATTTGACTGGGTGAGACATAAATATCATCCGGCCCTGCCAGATAAGAACCATTGGCTGAGCGAAGAAAACCGAAGCCGTCCTGTAAAATTTCCAGCGCACCATCACCATGGATATCTTCACCATTTTTGGCGTGTGCCTTGAGAATAGAGAAGACCAACTCTTGCTTTCGAGCGCGCCCTGTACCATCAATACCCATCGACTGGGCGAGCGTCACCAGTTCTGTAACGGGTGTATTCTTAAGTTCAGTTAGATTCATATTTGTCTGCGGATTATGCTTGTGTGTAGGAATGACTGGCTAAACCAATCGGAGATGCGGGAGGTAATTATCGGATTAGAATTTTTACATAAGCTAGCACGATAAAACCCACACGTCCAGAAAAATTACCACTGGCTGTGTGGGCGAACTATTCAGGCTAGATGTTGCTGTCGATGAAAGCCGTCAGTTGAGACTTGGAAAGCGCCCCCACCTTTGTTGCTTCAACGTTGCCACCTTTAAATATCATCAGGGTTGGAATGCCACGGATGCCATACTTGGGAGGCGTGTTTGGGTTTTCGTCGATGTTTAGTTTGACAATTTTAATCTTACCCTCATAGCCACCAGCAATTTCACTGAGTATTGGGGCAATCATTTTGCAAGGGCCACACCACTCAGCCCAGTAGTCAACCAAAACTGGGCCGTCATTATTAATCACTTCAGCCTCAAAATTATCATCGGTCACATGAACAACATGTTCACTCACTTAGCAGTCTCCCATCATAATTGATTCATTGCGGGCCAAACCGGTGTAGTTCACCGGACAGCGCCGCCTAGACAAATATCTAAGCCCATTCTAGCAATGATTTCAAGCCTAATTTCATTGAACTCTGTTATTCTTGCTCAATGAGCGATAATTATTTAAGCAATACCCCCTTGAATTCATTACCTTTAGCAGCGCCTTTATTGCAAGCTGTTGCCGAACAAGGTTTCGATTATTGCACCCCCATTCAGGCCGCCGCCCTACCTCTGACCCTCAGCGGAAAAGATGTCATGGGCCAGGCCCAGACCGGAACCGGTAAAACCGCAACCTTTCTGCTGTCAGTAATGAATTGGCTATTGACCCAACCAGCCAGCGAGCAACGACAGGCAAATCAACCAAGGGTTTTAATTCTTGCCCCCACCCGTGAACTGGTCATCCAGATCCACAAAGATGCCCTTGCCCTGGCAAAATATGCCGACATAACCAGCCATGCCATTTATGGTGGCACCGGCTACCAGAGCCAACGCGATAACTTGCAACAAGGGGTCGATATTCTAATTGGCACACCCGGCCGCACCATCGATTACTTCAAACAGCAGGTGTTTAATCTACGTGCGGTACAGGCGGTGGTGCTGGATGAAGCAGACCGGATGTTCGATCTGGGTTTTATCAAGGATATACGCTTTTTACTGCACCGCTGCCCACCACCCGAAAAGCGCCTTAGCATGCTCTTCTCGGCCACTATGCCGTTGCGTATCACTGAGCTGGCTTATGAACACATGAATAACCCGCAGCATGTGGCAATAGAGGTAGAACAGGTCACTGCAAAGCAGGTCGAAGAGATGATTTTCTTCCCGGCCAATGATGAAAAAATTCCGCTGTTATTGGGTATTATGGCGCGTTACCAGCCAACACAATGCATCATTTTCAGCAATACCAAACGTGTTGCAGAGCGTGTTTATGCCTACCTTCTAGGCAATGACTACCAGGCCGCCATTCTCTCGGGTGATGTTCCACAGAAAAAACGCCAACATCTGTTAGAGCAGTTCACTACAGGAAAACTTCCCATTTTAGTGGCGACGGATGTAGCTGCGCGCGGGCTTCATATTCCCAACGTGAGCCACGTTATCAATTTTGACCTACCACAGGATTGTGAAGATTACGTGCATCGCATTGGCCGAACCGCCCGTGCCGGTGCATCGGGCACCGCAATCAGCATGGCGTGTGAAAACTACTCTTTTTATCAGCCGGATATCGAGGAATTTATTGGCCATAAAATCCCTTACACCGCTATCGACACTGATCTGCTGGTTACACCAAAGCCTCCCATTAAAATAGAGCGCCCACCCCGTAGGCCAAGCCAGAATAGATCAGCCCCGCCCCGTAGCAGGCACTCTCAACACAGAGCGAAAAAACCATAACCTTTATGAACAGGCTAGGAGCTTGTCCGAGAATAGAGGTCGTAGCGAGAGAGTGTGATTTTTAGTTCATTTTTTCGACAATTTGAGGCGAATGGTTGTTCCCTTTAACGAAAGTTGGCGGAAAAATGAGCAAAAAACACGCTTTCGCAGTAGACCTATCTATTCTCG
>JAFLJP010000052.1 GCA_022712945.1 Gammaproteobacteria bacterium
TTAAGGGGCGTTGGCGCAAAAGCAGCAACCAGCATTGGAGAAAGTCGGAGCTAATCGGCCAACTTCCTTTAAACATCTTTGGGAAACGCCCTGTGCGGAGCCGCATGCAGGGTGTTGTGGGGGCTGGAGGTTAGAGACCTCCGGCTACCCGATTAGGCATGTGTTTCCGCATACTGATGAAAATAACCTCTTAGCCACGTGTACCTCATGGATAGCTTGGTATTCCTATTCTTCTTATGGCTTTCATATTGCTCGCATATAAACTCATATGCTTTCAAATATAATTCTTTACTCATAGGTCCCACAGCCGATTCTGTAAAATGTGGGCCGAGATAATTCAAAATTCTGTAGCCATCATTATCAACAGCAGTCATTGATATACACAAGGAAGCCATATTTCTATTGTAAACGATCCACAAACCCCATCTAGATTTTCACTAACGATTCAATCTCAACATTCCATGGCAGTAAGCCTTCGAATGCTTCCACCGTTTCACAACTAGGCAATCGTGTAAATAAAGTGCGTAGATAAGCATATGGTTCTAAATCATTGGCTTTGGCCGTTTCAATTAGACTGTACAGCATCCCGGGGGTCACCCTGAGGATTATATTTACAAATCAACTCACCGGACATCTATCCTGACACAGGGGGGGGTAAAGAGATTATTGTCGTTATGTTAGATGGGGTTTGTGGATCGTTTACAGTCTACTTCCATGATGGAGGGTATCAAGAGGTCGAAATATTAGGGAACGGAGATGCTAACAATGACGGTATTGAAGATGTATTTATAGTTGTGCGTGATTATGTAGAAGGTGGAAACTATTTTAATATGCGCTTATTCGTTTTATCGGTAAATGCTAAGGGAAGTTGGGAGCTAATCAAGAATTTTTAAAATGGCTTATTACTGTGTTTTGAAATATACAAATTTAATCGGGTAGCCAAGGGTCTCTAGCCCTCAGCCCCCACAACAGGCCTGTGTGGCTGTATTTATTGCTCTGATTGAATAAGGCCGCGGCTACCTTGCAAAACACTGAATGCTATCAATGCTTGCATTTTATTGCGTACGCGCTATCATTGATATCATTAAGTAGATTGATATTAAAGGTGAGAAAATGGCTCGATTACTAGTGAGAGATTTGGAGCCTGAGGTGGTTCAGGCGCTTAAGGTGCAAGCAGCTAAACATGGTCGTAGTGCGGAAGCTGAGCACCGGGCGCTCTTGAAGCAAGCTCTACTGGGTACCAATAAGAAGACATTTGCCCAGGCGCTAACCGAAATGCCGAATGTCGGTATTGATAGTGATTTCGAGCGTGCTGATAATCATGAGGGCGAGAATGTATTTAATTGATACCAATGCTCTGAGTGAGCTTCGCAAAGGAAAGAAGACGAATCAGGGCGTGAGAGCGTTCTTTGTTAAGGCTGATCAGAACGAAGATAAGTTATTCATCTCTGTCATTACTATAGGGGAACTGAGAAGAGGGATAGAGCTGATTCTACATCGAGGTGATGCTCAACAAGCGAACCAATTGGAGGCGTGGCTGGAAACGATTCTATCCGAGTACGGGGATCATATAATTGATATAGATGAAGATGTCGCTCAAATGTGGGGAAAGCTGCGGTCACCTCATCATGAACACGCTATTGATAAGCAGATTGCTGCTAGCGCTATCATTCATGATTTAACGGTAGTTACCAGAAACGTCAAAGACTTTGTTAGAACAGGTGCAAAGGTATTGAACCCGTTTGATTAACACGGGACTTAAAATGGGAAAATGACCGCTTTGCCGCGTTAGCGGTCGTCCAGCATGTGCAAGTTGAATGGCAGAATATTTGACCCCAAATATTCTGCAACATCAAATACAGCTCGTCTATATTTCGCTGTAAATATTTGGGGTCAGAGTAAAATAAAATATGGAATTTTGAAAGAAGTGAAGAGGGTCGCCCGGAAAGTGGGGTAACTAATGAACGAAAATGATCGATTGGCTTTATATTTGGGGTCTGACCCCAAATATTAAAGCCTTCGCAGAGCCAGAATTGAAGGAAATTTACCAAGTGCTGGGCATTCATGCGACACCCGGAGGGATCAAAAAAATGGTCAGCTAATGATGACATAACACGGTAAATGGCCCTTGAAAAGTAGATGACCTGTAAGTCATTGATTGTTAAGGGTGGTTTTTCGGTGATGTTAAACTTGGGTTAACTGGGTATTGCCCATAAACGCGTGGAATTCAGAGAAAAATGGTATTTATGTAGGCCTGAAAAGCGGTAGCACCTTCAGACATCACCGCGAGTGGTGAGTACGTATGTTTCCCGCATTTCGTTACACTCCATGCGGGTCACTGCTTAAAATTTGAACGCAAGAATTTAAACTTAAGAACATGAATTAAGCACCTGGCACGATAAACAATTTGTTTTTTAATGCCAGGAAAGTACATGTGATTATTATTGGGTTATTGACTAACAAGGTCGAATTCGATGTGGACATCGATGCCGAACCACAAGTCAGCCACCTCAATAATTGCAAGCCATTAGAATATATAATTACCCACTACTAATGAGAAGTTACACCAATTAACCAGCATCAATCATAAAAATGTTCTTTTATATATTTCCTCCGCCATCAGTAGCACCTGACGAGCTAATGACATAACGATAATTACCTGGTTTCATCCATGTAGAGCTATTGTTACGATACAAGTGGTGCGCTCCAAATATAAAGTTTATGCCGGTATAAAGACGAGAGAATTTATTATCCTCTAAAACGATACCAGTAGAACGACTTACATTTATCCCTATACCGTAAAACCAGTCAATCTGGTAATAGCTTCCTCCCATAATAATATTATCTGCAACTAATCCAACACTTGCGCTATGCAGTGAAATACCTTTGGGCTCCGTGTATTGAGGCCTATAGTAATTAACGATAAAGCTAATATCATTTCCTTTTATTGATAGTTGCTGCCCACCAGCTGATATTCCAATAGGGGTGGGATACACACCTGTATATACATTTGCATTCATAACAATTTTATTATTGAGAAGAGTAATACCTTTGCCACTACCCGCATTAATACCTGAGACAACACTATCGATTATATTCATGTCTTTTACTGTTGTGTTGCTATTAAAAGAGCCGAATAGAATACCATGTGTAAAGCCCTTGATAGTGCCATTTTTTATAAGTATATTATCGTGTTTCCTTCCACTGACAACAGCATACTTTCCACCCTGAGCTATTGGTTCATCTGCATGTGGCCCACGAATTGTATGGCCATTAAAGTCTAGCTCTACATCGCTAGCATCAATGACAATGGCATCAACCGACGTGTGGCCAAATGAAAGGTTTTCTTGTAGACAATACGACCCTGAGGATGAGATTTTAGCCGGTAATGTGCTGATAACCGAGCATGCCTGTGCCGTTTGCACACCAAATACACATACAAATGCAGATGCAATTAACAATTGTTTATTCATCTTTAAATTAGCCAACATTTTTATAGTTCCTTTAACCTAAAGTTCAATTTCAGTACTAGAGATAACAGCATAAGCACCGTTATTTGAAAGCTTTGTATTTGCTATACCAAAGCAATACTTGAGCCCCTATCCTAACAGCCAAAAAAAACAAATAAACCATTGTTTATTAATTGAATGCTTAACTCAAAATAATTGGGGTCAGAGTAAAATAAAATATGAAATTCTGAAAGAAGTGAAGAGGGTCGCCCGGAAAGTGGGGTAACTAATGAACGAAAATGATCGATTGGCTTTAATTTTACTCGGACCCCAAATGCCCCGGATTCAGGCGATTGCACACCCAGACATCAATGCGTTTGAGTAGGTACAACGTAAATTATGGAATCTGTGGGCGGTTAATATGGGATATGATGGGTGTGAACCACTTTTGAATGGGAGGAAATAGTGGGATCTTCTCAGAGTACAGTGTGCCGCGATATTCTTGGGCGGATCAATAGGGGATGTATGGGTAATTACTCAGCGTACATATTTTGCCTCAACTCGTCGTTATTTTCGTACTCAATCGGTCACATATACCTCTTATTTTTGTGCGAAAATGCCCCGATTTGAGGAGAAATCTAAACATGCCCGCTGAATAGTTACAAAACTGGCAGCAGTGTAAGCGAATTTTTGAACACGGTATTTTTTACGGTATTGACACTGATGACTCTATTAAAACCCATGCCATCACTGGCTTTTTTCGACTTGTTGGTAATCAAATGGAAATAACCCCTGAGCAATATGCCTTGGATGAACAGTGGATGGTGCAGGCGATGCAGCTTGCCGATCGTGCTGAGGCGGAGGGTGAGGTGCCCATCGGGGCGGTGGTGGTGCTCAATGGTGAGGTGATAGGGCGTGGTTGGAATCGCTCTATCACCACGCACGACCCCTCCGCCCATGCTGAGATCATGGCGTTGCGTGATGCGGGGCAGGCGATTGAAAACTACCGCCTTTGTGATGCCACTCTCTATGTCACCCTTGAGCCTTGTGCGATGTGTGCCGGTGCGATGTTGCACGCCCGTATTGCCCGCCTGGTGGTGGGTGCTGCTGATCCGAAAACCGGGGCGGCAGGTTCGGTATTGAACGTACTGGAGGGGCAGCACACTTTTCACCGGGTGGAGATCGCGAGAGGGGTGTTGGCCGAGGGGTGTGCTGAGCAGTTACGGCGTTTTTTTAGACGCCGTCGTGCGGAGTTGAAAGGAGGGCCGCCGCGAAATCAGCCGCCTTGAAGCCGATTAGAATCATCTCCCCCTGCTCAACAATCGGGCGCTTGATCAAGGTTGGGTTTTCCAGCAGCAGCGCCACCACATTATCCGCCGATAAGCTGTCTTTAATCGCATCATCCAGACCTCGCCAGGTGGTGGAGCGCTTGTTCACCACCACTTCCCAGCCCAATGCATCTACCCAGCGTTGAACCATCTGCTCATCCAGACCCTCTTTACGAATATCGTGAAAAATGTGTGCTACGCCATTTTTCTCTAGCCACTTGAGGGCTTTTTTGACGGTGTCGCACTGTTTGATGCCAAAGAGTGTCAGCATAATCCTAGATTCCTCAGTTGACCGCTTGCATTAGAGGGTAACGGTCTGTTTTGTGTGTGATTGTAGTCGATTCATCTTTTCACCTCACAGGTGAATTCCGCTACGTGCTGAATGGCACGATTTCGCAGTCGATTCTTCCTAAGTCCGACAGCCTGCTAGGATAATCTTAATTCCTGAATATCGACTGGTTATGGGTTAACGCAAATTAAAAGGATCGTCTGGATTAATACCGCTTTCAAAGGGTTTAAGGCGGTTAACATGGGTGAGTTGATACACCTTTCCTATCCAGTTATTAAGCACCGCCTCAGCGGTGTCATGCCAGGTGTTGTCGAGTTGTGCGGTGATCAATGCTTCGGGGAATTCGGGGGGTGCTGTTTGGTTCTTCAACGCACTGAATACCCGCTCTTTATGCTCTTCCAGAATGGCTGCGGCCTGTGGGGTGAAGTAGTTTTCAACCCGCGGTGGGTAGTGGCTGCATTCACCGTCGATATAACGGCTGATCTCGCGTTTATACTCTTTAAGCAGGCTGATTACATCGTATTCAGGGTGGCCTTGCAGAAAGACCAGTCGAAAGCGATCTTCACTGACGGCAAGGTGCACGCCGGCCTCTTCACTTTCGACCAGTACTTGCAATCCGGCCTCTTCAAACTGTTGACGACTAATGTCGTTGAAGCGTGAGTGGGGAACGTCAAAGCGGGTATTGATGCCGGTGACCAGTGGATGGTCGCGGTTAAGCAGGTGGTGCGGATAGACTCCCCAACGCTTGAACTCCATTGGCCGACGCTTCTTGCCGTAACGCATCTGCATGACCGCGTGGGTGGCTAGGCAGGAGCAGAGGGTTGAGGTGACGTTCCCATAGGCCCATTCGACCACTTTGTTGAGTGGTTCCCAGAAGGGCTCAAGGGTCAGGTCTGATTGGGTAACATTGGTACCGGTAATAATCAGTGCATCAAGACCCTGCTGTTTGATCTCTTCAAAACTGCTATAGAAGCGCTCAACGTGGGCCTTTCCCTCTTCGCTGCGGTCAAGCTCTGGCAGTGAGAAGGGGTGCATGTGAAATTGGGCAATTTGATTGCTCTCACCCACCAAACGGAAGAACTGGCGCTCAGTTGCTGCCAGTGCGCTGTCGGGCATCATGTTGAGCAGGCCAATGTGTAGTTCGCGAATATCCTGGTGTAACGCCTCACTACTGCTGAGTACGGTTTCACCTTCGCTCATCAGGCGAATAAAGGCGGGGAGTTTGGAGTTAGCAACCAGGGGCATATCAGTTTCTCTCTATTGCCGCTTCGATGAGCTGATTAAATGATTGCTCATCAGTAACCTGAGCAAGTTCGGTGGTGCTGACGGTGTAACCATGTGCCTTGGCAATTGCCTCGTAGCGCGGAATACGTGAGTAAAACAGATGGGGAAAGACCCAGCGCACGTAATCGTCGGGATCAATCTGGGCGACATAGTCCAGGTGGTATGTCCGCATATAGAGCGCTAGGTACTCATCAAGAAACGCTTCGCGATAGTAGAGCGGCTTGGGGGATTTTTCGGCGCGTGTGATGAGTGCTTTTTCGTCTGCTTCTGTGGCCTGGATATAGAGTACGAGCGTGTGCTGGGTGAACAGTTGCAGGGTCTGGTCATCATCCAGCTCGCAGACACTGCCACCGGCATCGTTGATGAAGTTTTTGTAGCCATAGATCTCTTGGGATTTGCGGATGAAATCGGGCACATCACGCATGGCGGCAATCTCCGCATGGTGGTGCAGTGCCTGGCGTCGTTTGAATTCGCTGAGAGAAAGTCCGTCCTGTTCGGGGTTGCCCAGTTTGCCTAAAAAACTGGAGACAGGGTGTAAATTATTGAAGCTTAGGTTGTTGGCAATGTAGATCGAGTCTGAGCGCAGCAGATCACGCAAGAAGGGTACCTGCATCGCTTGCTGTTTGATGTTATCAAGAATCGGCTCATCCAGGTAGCGACTGCCAATACGGTAATCACCGGAGTAGTGGAACCAGCTACCTTCGCGCAGAATATTGGAAAGGCGGGTCTTACCGACGCCAGACATTCCCAGTAGCGTAATGTTTTTATGTTCCCAATTGCGGAATTGCTCGATGCTTAGCTTCACGTGAAAAAAGGTCCGGTTTTATGTTTGATTCTATTGTATTGAAAAAAGGCATTGTTTTCACGGTTCTGATTCGATTGAGTTAAAAAACCTCTTTAAGGTAACGACTTGGTCGTCAGTATCAGGCTGCTTTTTGGGCAAAAAAAAAGGCGCTTAAATTAAGCGCCGAGGGTCCTGATAATCAGGAAGGAAGGAGGGTGAAGAAATTAATGAGAAAGTTGGGGGATCCCATAAAACCTCTTCGATATGATTAGTTCACATGGCGTGCCAACTTATAAAAATATACTTTTTCATTTGATGGTTAGTATGGAAAAAAATAATAACTATTTGAAATATAATAATTAAATATCAATAACGTTTATTTTTTAAATGTTTATTTCAAAGCGAAGTGTTGATTAAATAGGTGTAGGGTGTGACGCAGAGGGGCTGTTTAACTGACGCAACACGTCGTTTTGGACTTTTTTTGCAACTCAGGGGAGGGAGCGGGGTGTGATTCTCAATGAGGGTGAATGATCACCCTCATTAAATATGAAATTATTGTAACTTATTCAGCGTATTCATCTTTTGCCTCAACTCTTCGTTATTTTCGTACTCAGTCAGTTACATATGCCCTATATGCTCGCTCTTTCCGTGCGAAAATGCCTCGATTTGAGACAAAATATCAACACGCTGAATAGTTGCAAATTATTAGATGTTTTTAGCCTGTGCAGCGGCGTTACCGGTGTAGCTTGCCGGGGTCATCTCCAGCAAACGTTGTTTGGCATCATCTGGAATGGCTAGCGAGGCAATGAACTCACGCATGGTGGTCTTATTAATTCCCCCTTGGCCGCGTGTCAGCTCTTTCAGTTTTTCATAGGGTTTTTCGATGCCATAACGTCGCATGACGGTCTGCACCGGTTCCGCCAGAACTTCCCACGAGTTATCCAAGTCATTGGCTAAACGTTGTTCGTTGAGCTCTAGTTTGCTGATCCCTTTCAGGGTTGCCTGGTAAGCAATCACCGCATGTGCGATACCCACACCCAATGTCCGCAGGACGGTTGAGTCGGTCAGGTCACGCTGCCAGCGGGAGATGGGCAGTTTATTGCTCAGGTGATCAAACAGGGCGTTAGCAACGCCCAGGTTGCCTTCTGAGTTTTCAAAGTCAATGGGGTTGACCTTATGTGGCATGGTGGATGAACCCACCTCACCCGCGACGGTTTTTTGCTTGAAGTAGCCCTGTGCAATGTAGCCCCAGATATCACGATCAAAATCAATCAAAATAGTGTTGAAGCGAGCCAGCGCATTGAACATTTCAGCGATGTAATCGTGTGGTTCGATCTGAATGGTGTAGGGGTTCCAGCTGAGTCCCAGTGAGGTGACAAATGTTTCAGCAATCTCTTGCCAATCAAGTTCCGGGTAAGCGGAAAGGTGGGCATTGTAGTTGCCCACGGCACCATTGATCTTGCCGAGTATTGGGACGTTAATCAGCTGGGCACGCTGTCGTTGCAAGCGATAGGCGACATTGGCCATCTCTTTGCCAACGGTGGTGGGTGATGCGGTTTGGCCATGGGTGCGTGACAGCATCGGTACTTCGGCGTGATGATGGGCGAGGCGGGTAATGGCATCGATGGTTTCATCCATGATGGGCAGTAAGATTTGGGTGCGGCCCTGGTTAAGCATCAGAGCATAAGAGAGGTTGTTGATATCTTCAGAGGTGCAGGCAAAGTGAATGAATTCACTGATGGCTTCTAGTTCGGTATTGCCTTGAATTTTTTCTTTAAGGAAGTACTCGACCGCTTTTACATCGTGGTTTGTGGTTCGCTCGATGTTTTTAACCCGTTGCGCATCCTCTTCAGTGAAATGATCAACAATGCCATCAAGAATACGATTGGCATGCTCTGAGAGAGTAGGAACTTCACTGATCGCATCAATAGAGGCCAGTTTTTGCAACCAGCGCACCTCGACCAGGACACGGTGGTGAATGAGGCCGTACTCACTAAAAATAGTACGCAGATCAACTGTTTTACTACCGTAGCGACCATCAATAGGAGAGATTGCGGTGAGTTCAGAAAGGTTCATGGCTGCTCCACTCAAGCTGAATATCAGAATAAACGCGCATCATACTACAAACGTTGCAATCTTCGTAGTGGCGACGGGGCTCGCTCTCGGTGTGAGAGGCGGGAAAAGTGAAGCGGTTAAATCGAACTGGAGCACGGTGTGCAGATTCAGTTTACCAAACCACAGCCTGATCATGTCGAGAGAGAACAGGAATCAGGAGTCTATGGGTACCAAAGCGGTGGCTGTTACTGTCCCCAAAGATTATCGGCGGGTATTAAAACAACTATGGTAACCGTAAGGACGCTCTGATCGGCTCTCATGTTTGAGTACAGATCATCCTGTGAAAGTAGCTGAGGAGTGTGGCTCATCAGGAAATAACTTGAACCAGTTTTTAAAGTATGATTATATTTTGTAAGGTTAGCTTGTGGTTACAAGCTGATAGCGGGATATGATAACACTGAGGTATTATAGGGACGTGAGTATGTTAACGCCTGCTGTTTTTTTGCTTCAAAGTCGCCTTCCATTCAATAAACCATTCTCAATTATTCGGGCGACGTTCATCGGCTTCCTGTTACTGCTGTGTTGTTTGCTACCGATTCAACAGGCCAAAGCGGTTACCGTTGATTTTGATTACCCCTATCTCAATGACTTCGAAAGCCTGACCTCTATTCATGATAATGAGGCCGATACTGATCCCACCAATGACCTCAACGGCCAAGCCGACTGGACCCTAGAAGGGGACTGGGGCATCAACGGTGCCCACACTGCCTGGACCAGTTCCAGTGGCAGCTTTCATCTGGATAACAACCCCTTAGAAGAAGACCAATACAACCATAAAGATGGTCAGCTGGCCACCATGAATGGTTATGTTGAAATCCCGCTTGCCAGTATCAACCCGGTCTTAAATTATCGTTACAAATTTGATATTACCCCGCAAACCAAGATGTATGTAGAAGTCCAGATCAAGGACAGCACCACCTGGGAAATTCTCCAGACCTATACCGACCAGCACAATCATGACCAATATGCCTTGGAGGCATTTGACCTCTCTGACTACAAAGGGCAATCCATCCGTCTCCGCTTCCGGCAATTCAACCATGGGGATTACGGCCCCCGTTTATGGGTGATTGATGATGTGTATATGGGTGAACTGGCGCCGACGCTGGAAGACTATGATTTCCCTTACCTCAATGATTTTGAAAGCCTGACCTCCACCCACGACAGCGAAGTAGACAACGACCCAGCCAACGACATCAACGGCCAGGCCGATTGGAACTTGCAAGGGGACTGGGGCATCAATGGCCCCCATAATGCCTGGACCAGCGCCAGTGGCGCCTTCCATCTGGACAACAACCCGGCGGAAGAAAACCAATACAACCATAAGGATGGCCAGTTGGCCACCATGAACGGCTATGTGGAGATACCCAGCAGCAGCGTTGCCCCGGTATTAAATTACCACTATAAACTGCTACTCGACTATGTGGGCGACCGTATTTTTGTCGAGGTACAAGCTCAGGGAACCAACACTTGGGAGATGCTGACCTACTATGCTCTTGAGAACAACGTTACGAACTATACCCAAGAGACCGTGGGCTTAAGCGCGTTCAAGGGTCAATCCATCCGTATACGATTCCGTCAGCATAACAATGCCACCCAGGGTTCCCGTCTCTGGGTGGTGGATAACGTCTATATTGGCGAATTGATACTGGAAGACTACGATTTTCCCTACCACAATGACTTTGAAACCCAGGCCTCCGTGCACGATGGTGAGGCCGATAGCGATGCCGCCAATGACGTCAATGGCCGGGATGACTGGAACCTGCAAGGGGATTGGGGCATTAACGGTGCCCACACTGCTTGGACCAGTGCCAATGGTGTCTTTCATCTGGACAATAACCCCGACGAAGAAGACCAGTCTGCCCACAACTCTGGGCAACTGGCCTCGATGAAAGGCTATGTCGAGATTCCCGACACCAGCATTGCCCCCATTTTAAGCTACAACTACAAATTTGACTCTATTGCTTCAAGTGATTCAATGTATGTGGAAGTACAGGCACTTGGGAGTAGTAGCTGGACCGTAGTGCAAACCTACAAGCAACAGAATAACCAATCAAATTATACCCAAGAGACCTTGGATTTAAGCGCCTACAAAGGGCAATCCATCCGCATCCGCTTCAGGCAATATAATGATTGGACCAATGGTACACGGCTATGGGCTATTGATGACTTTTTCATCGGTGAGCTAGCCCTCGAAGACTATGATTACCCCTATGCCAATAATTTCGAAAGCCCCACCTCCACCCACGACAACGAAGCCGATAGCGACCCGGCCAACGATATCAACGGCCAGGCCGACTGGAACCTGCAAGGGGACTGGGGCATCAACGGCCCCCATAATGCCTGGAGCAGCGCCAGCGGTGCCTTCCACCTAGACAATAACCCCGGCGAAGAAGACCAGAATGTCCACAAAGATACTCAGTTCGCCACCATGCTGGGCTATGTGGACATCCCTGCCAACAGCGTCAGCCCCGTCGTCGCCTACCGATACAAACTGAATCTGGTCTACAGCGTCGACGAAGTAGACGTTGAAATTCAGGCAAAAAATAGCCCCATTTGGACAAGCCTTCACTCTTACACCGAGCAAAAAGAACAAACTACCTATACCCAGGAAATCCTCGACCTCAGCGCCTATCAGGGGCAATCAATACGACTGCGTTTCAAACAATATAACGGCTGGAGCAGTGGCCCCCGGTTGTTCGTAGTCGATGAATTCTACATCGGCAACCTCGCCTTAGCGGATTACGACTTCCCCTACATCAACAACTTCGAAAGTCTCACCTCCACCCACGACAGCGAGGCCGATAACGACCCAGCCAACGACATCAACGGCCAGGCCGATTGGAACCTGCAAGGGGACTGGGGCATCAACGGCCCCCACAATGCCTGGAGCAGCGCCAGTGGCAGCTTCCACCTAGACAATAACCCCATAGAAGAAGACCAGTATTCCCACAACAAAGGCCACCTAGCCACTCTGATGGGCTATGTCGATATCCCTGCCGGCAGCATCAGCCCCGTACTGAGCTACCACTATAAACTGGCCCTCGACGCTCCGGGCGACCGCATGAAGGTTGAGATACAAAGCAAGGGCACAAACACCTGGGCATTACTGACCGCCTACGCGCCTGCGGATAATGCCACAAGCCCTACTCAAGCCACCTTGGATCTCAGCGTCTACAAAGGCCAATCCATCCGTGTTCGCTTCAGACAATACAACCGTGCCACCCATGCCCCACGGCTGTGGGTGATTGATGACCTGCGGATTGAAGATACGGCGACAGGGCCTATAGGCAATCATGCCCCTAACATCACCTCGACGGCACCCACCGTTGCAACGGAAGATTTAGCTTACAACTACCCCGTCACCGCAATAGATCCTGATGCGGGTGATGTCATTAGCTTCAGTTTGAATATTGCGCCAAATGGCATGAATATTGACCCCATTACTGGCTTAATCAGCTGGGTGCCCACGCATGGTCAGGTGGGTGCTAACAATGTCTCGATACGTGTAACAGACACTGCGGGCCTATCTGATGTACAGAGTTTTGTGGTGACAGTTACTAGCATTAACGATGCGCCAAGCATCGTTTCTACGGCGCCTACCATTGCCACGGAAGACTTAGCTTACAGCTACTCGGTCATCGCTACAGACCCTGATAATGGTGACTCACTGAGTTACACCCTTGATGTGTCCCCAGTGGGTATGGCAATCGACCCTACTGTGGGGGTGATTAGCTGGGTGCCTAACAATGGCCAAGTCAGCGCTCATAATGTCACTGTTCGTGTGACTGACACCGGAGGTCTGTTTGCGACACAGAGCTTTACTATCACAGCTACCGCGGCAAATATAAATGATGGCCCTGTCATCAATTCGACACCCATAACCGTGGCTACCCAGGGCATCTTGTATAACTATACCGTTGTGGCGACCGATGAAGATATTGGCGACAGTTTACTTTACTCACTGACGATTGCCCCAGTTGGTATGAGTATCGATAGTAGTACAGCTCTCATCCAGTGGACTCCCGTCGTAGGTCAGGAAGGCCAACATGAAGTGGAGTTACAGGTAACGGATGGGATCAATCCACCTGTCGTGCAGGTCTTTACGATTACCGTACTGGAACTCAATGTCGCGCCTGTTATCTCCTCTTCTCCGATCGTCAATGCCCAAGAAGGTCAAGCTTATAGCTACCAGATAGAGGCGCAGGATGCCAATCAAAATGATGTGCTGAGTTTCGCCTTGCTACAATCACCCGCAGGCATGGCCATCGGCGTCGCATCGGGACTGATCGACTGGACCCCAACGGATCTGCATCAAGGCAATAACCTGGCCTCCAACAGCCAATGCATGCTGCCGCAACCGGCCTCAACAGCCTCACCGTCGACGGTGGACATCGTAGTGATGGTCGATGAATCCGGTTCTATGGACACGGAGCAGGCATGGGTAAGAGATTTCATCCATCCGTTAGAGGCGAACCTCAATAGTGCAGGTGTTGGTTTACCCGCTACTCCTAATCAATACGGATTGATAGGGTTTGGTGCTGCAAATGCTATTCCCCGCAGCATCAATTTGAACGGTCAACTGATGAATGTCTTCGGAGAATTTGAGCCGGCTGCGGAGGAGCTAGTGGTTAGTGGTGGTTTTGAAGATGGTTGGGCGGCAATGATTCACGCACTGGATAATTACCCTTTGCGCGATTCCGCCGTCCGCAACTTTATCTTGATCACTGATGAAGATAGGGATGATCTGGGGCAAACATATCCGCAGTACGATGTAAGCTATGAAGAGATGCTGCAGCGGTTGATTGATAATCGCGTCGTCTTGAATGTCGCCGTGGATATCCGTTTTAATTGTGGCGATAGCAGGCCTGCGTTGGGTATGAATGCCCAAGGACTTGGGTTTGTCGCCAACGGCAGGAATTACGATACTTGCGCTAATGCGACACCGGACGTAAGCAATATTGGTTCCACGGCTATCCAGGACTATGTCAATATGGCCTTGGCAACCGGGGGCGCTGCCTGGGATCTGGGTTACCTGCGCAGCGGTGGTGATCCGGCCATTGCCTTTTCCAAGGCGTTGCGTGAGATAAAAGTCGACGAAATCACCCAGCAACGGCCCGCTATCCTACAGACAGACCTGGTCGTCTCATCGCTGCTCTATAACGGTGACCACAGCCGTATTCTGGTCAATGTCAGCAACCGGGGGCTTGCCCCAAGTGGCGAAACCACGCTCGATCTCTACGCAGATGTCACGTCTCCGGGGACACGGATAGGGCAGGCAGCGGTGCCGGTGTTGAATCCAGCGCAAAGTATTGGCCTCGAATTCACATTGACAGGGCAACTCCCCGCTACTACCCAGTATCTAGCCCGCTTGCAAACGCCTGTAGCGACTCAGGAATGCGAGCTCGACAACAATAGCCTCTCCTCACCCCTGATCACATTGCAGGTGAGCGACAGCGGACAGCTGAGTGACACCCAGAGCTACCTGCTGGCGGTGAGCGACTCGAACCAAGCACCTGCTATCATCTCAACACCACCCACCACGGTCTCCATAGCGGCTCAATACAGCTACCAGGTCGAGGTGCAGGATCCGGATGTTGGTGACGCGCTGTCCTTTGTATTGGTCACAAGTCCGCCGGGCATGCAGCTCGATGCCCTCACCGGCCTGCTCAGTTACACACCGTCACCGGGCCATGCCGGTGACCACAATGTTGAAATCCAGGTGATCGATCTAGGTGGCCTGGCGGCAAGCCAGCAATATACGCTGGTGGTGGATGAAAACTATGCGCCACCCATCATCGTCTCCGCACCGCTGGCCTACGGTGTAATAGACACGGTCTATAGCTATCAGCCCCAAGTGGAAGCCGATCCTACGGCAGAACTGAGCTTTGCCATGATTTATGCTCCTGAGGGTATGCAGATCAATGGGCAAAGTGGTGAAATTCAATGGCCGGTCCCGGCGTCTCTGTATCAGACCTATGACTATGTGGCCTTCCAGGTAACAGATCAATTCGGTAACACCGATGTTCAGTCCTATAAATTCCATATCGATCACCTCAATGCAGCGCCATCGATAAGCAGTGAACCCGTGACCCGCATCGGCAGTACTCAGAATTACGGCTACACTCCCGCTGTTAGCGACACAAATTACTACGAAGAGCACACTTGGTCCATTGAAACCGGCCTCAGCGGGTTCACCGTGTGGGAGGCCCCTAATGGGACTCAAAATGTACGGGCAGTCGCCGCAGACTTTGCTCCGTTGTTGCATGAACCCATGAGCACTGATCACAGTGAGTGCTATCTCCATGACAGTAACACTCCGAACGTACGCCCGGTTGTAGAGTGGTCATTCAATAACGGGCGTCGGGAATTTAACCAGCCCCTGGTCGTCCCACTGCATGACTCCAACAACGATGGCATGCTCAATCATGCTGATCAAAAGTTCATTATCACGAGTTCTTATCGAGCGCAAAATTCAAGCGCTGTAGCGCCCGTCATTCACTTATTAAGCATGAACGGGGCACCCATATGGGAGTACTCAGCAGAGCCTATTGATTGGCATGTCATCCCCGCAGTTGCCGACCTCGACCAGGACAATTACGCCGAGATTATTCTCAAGACGACGAACGGCGAAATTCTCGTGCTGGATTATCTCGGCAACGAAAAGTGGCGATCAGTCCCAGGGATGATATCGGCCAGCGGCAGATACGGGATGATCACGGTTGCGGACCTAGAAGGTGACGGGGATGTGGAGATCATCGTGGGTGGCACGGTTGCCGATCACAACGGTAATCTACTATGGCAGATCACGGATGCCGATTTGGGACATTTTTATGCCTTGCCCGTCTCGTTACCCGTAGACCTTGATCAGGACGGTACCCTGGAGCTGCTCTATAACGACGCGGTTTACGACGCCTTGGGCAATAGGCTATGGGACATCCCCAAACCGTCACCAGGCCTCAGTGTGAGGAATGCGTACTTTGCTCTGGTGAACACAGACCAAGACAGCAATCCAGAGGTTGTCATCAGCGCACATTATTTCAATCACGGGTCTTACATCAGCCTGATGGATCATGACGGGGACGTGGTCTGGCAAATCCCCTCCCAGATCAGCGGGCCGCTCAATATCGCCGATGTTGATCACGACAGTCAGCCCGAGATCTTCAATTCAGCCGAAGCCGCCCTCTATGACATCAGTGGTGTCGAGCGATGGCGCAGGCCTTCTCAAACGACCGGGCGCGGGGCAGTGCTTGTCGATTTAAATCAAGACGGATATCTTGAATATCTATACCACCATATAGGCCTTCGTGTTGTCGATGCGGCGACGGGTATTACCAAAGCTCACAACAGTACAGACACCCTGACGAATACACCCTATGCCGCTTTAGCGGCGCACGCGACACCCGTTGTGGTGAATATGAATGATGGTACCGGGGCCAAGATCATATTGGCGGATGGCGGTTACGTGCGCATGCTGGGTAATGACAGTCTGGCATGGCCAGGCGTAGCAGGCAGCAAGATGATTAACCAATACTTCTACCGTGAGAGCGCCGACGCCGCAGATACGCTATCGAGCATAAACCCCATCACCCAGAACAATCTGGCAATGACCAGCTTCCAGCGTACCGGCGGTGTAATTGCCAATGCCATCACGCATTACCAATCGGATCTGGTGCCGATCAATCTCCGGATAGAAGAAAACGAAGCAAATGGCAGCTACACCTTGTCTGTCGATATCAAAAACCGTGGTTTAGCCAATGTTGATACTGCCTTTGATGTGGTATTCCGTAAAGACACCTCCACGGGTCCGGAAATCGGGCGTGTCCAAGTGCCATCGCTGGCCGTGACACAGACGACGACCGTGAGCGTGAGTGGTTTACTCAATGAAAACCTCGGACAATTCGTTTACACCGTTATAGAAAACGCCTCCGCCATCGATGAATGTGTGACGGACAATAATGCCATGTCGGCGGCGGTTATGCGCCTCACCGTCTCCGATAAGGAAAACCTCTCAGACCTGCAGCTGTACAACCTGACAGTGATCGAAGCCAGCTGGGCACCGGTCAAAATTGATGTCGTACCGGCAAACGCGATGGAAGGGGTCGAGTATCACTTCTTCGTGCCGGCCAGTGATCCTAATGTGGGTGATTTCGTTCGCTTTAAACCCATCACCCTTCCGACCGGCGCGAAACTTAATCAGATCAGCGGCGAATTGGTCTGGACGCCGCCCTTCGGCTCAGCGGGTAACCATTCGTTACGTCTTCATGCAGTCGACCTGGCAGACCGGCATATAACCTGGGTCTATACCCTGACCGTCGTGCCGAATAACGACCCTCATTCGCCGCCGGCTTTCAACTCCAACCCTATTGTCACAGCGCGGATCGGGCAGCTCTATACGTATGCGGCCATCGCGACAGATCCCGATGGTAGCGACGTCAGCTATGTGCTGACACAAAGCCCTACCGGCATGCGTATCGACCCTGTGTCAGGTTTAATCAACTGGGCCCCCGGCAGCGGGCAACTGGGACAACACACGGTGGTCATCGAGGCCACCGACATCCGCGCTACCCAGGCGACCCAGGCGTTCACGATAACAGTGACCGGTAACGAGCCACCGCAGATCACCTCATCCGTACCGTTGCTCGCTTACCCGGACGTTCTCTACCGCTTCAATCTGCAAGCCGTCGATCCCGATGGCGA